>JAYUEZ010000275.1:0-13537 GCA_043738965.1 Gammaproteobacteria bacterium | reverse complement strand
ACCAGCGCACGCGCCAATTCTCGGCTTATTGCGTTCAACGCCGCCGGGCGATTCAGCGTCAGGATAAGCACGCCTTCGCGCTGCTGCGTTATTACGGCGGGTTGCGTGCTCATCTGGGAGTGTCTCCGGAGTTTCAGCAGCGGGCTCGGGCGGCAAACCACGATGGTGATAGTAGCGTAACGTCATCGGCTTGACTTCAACCCGGGGTTTGGTAAGGCTCCGACCTTCTCGTCGTATGCGGTGATGAGCAACGATCACCTGACCCGAGTGGCGACCCCCAACTGAGGTACTGCATGGCCAATCTCTTGTCCAAGGAGCGCATCGTCGCCAAGCCCGATTTCAATCGATGGCTGATCGCGCCGGCGGCACTCGGCATCCATCTGTGCATCGGCTCGGTCTATGCGTGGAGTCTGTTTAATCCGGCGTTGATTAAGCGCCTCGGCGTGGTCACCAGCGCGGCTGACGATTGGACGTTAAAAAGCGTCGTGTGGATTTTCACCGTCGCCATTGTCTTTCTTGGGTTGTCGGCGGCGCTCGCCGGCAAATGGCTTGAACAGGTCGGGCCGCGGATGGTCGGTGTGGTCTCGGCGGCTTGCTGGTCCGGTGGTTTTATTCTGGGTGGAATCGGCATTCTCACCGGTCAACTCTGGTTGCTGTACTTGGGCTACGGCGTCATTGGCGGCACTGGGCTTGGGCTTGGGTATGTATCTCCGGTCAGCACCTTGATTCGCTGGTTTCCAGATCGCCGTGGCATGGCGACTGGGATCGCGATCATGGGGTTTGGCGGCGGTGCGATGCTAGCCAAACCGCTGATCGGTGGCCTGCTCAAGCATTACTACCGGGCCGCGGATTATCTGGGCACGACGGAGAGTGTGGCCCTGGTCACCGAGCATGGGCGACGCTTTGCCCACGTCGGCGGCCAATTACGCGAAGTCGTCATCGTCGGTGCGAATGAAGTGTCGGCGATGGTTAAACCCGGCTTACAAGGCGTATATGCGGCAGGCACCGGAACGGTTGGCGTCGCGGAAACCTTCTTCACGCTCGCCGCCATTTATTTCGTGGTCATGCTGTGCGCCGCGTTTGCGTATCGCGTACCCGCCGCCGGTTGGCGTCCCGCTGGCTGGGAACCGCCACCGGAAAATGCCGCGGACGGCAAAATGATCACGCAACATGACGTTGACATCGACGAAGCGCTGAAGACACCACAGTTTTATCGTTTATGGGTGATGCTGTGCTTTAACGTCACGGCGGGGATCGGCGTGCTCGCCGTGGCGCAAACCATGATCACGGAAATCTTCGGCACTACCCTGCCTAAGATCGTCAACGCGGAGTTCGCCGCCACCTATGTGTTGATGGTTAGCCTGTTCAACATGCTCGGTCGTTTTCTGTGGGCAAGTGCTTCGGATTATCTTGGGCGACGCACCACGTATTGGATTTTCTTCGGTCTCGGAATCGTGCTCTATTGCTCGATTCCCTTCGTGGTGGCGCAAGTCAGCGCCAGCCCGAGTGTGTTGTGGCTGGTGCTGTTCTACGTCGCGACCCTGACGATCTTCACGATGTATGGCGGCGGTTTCGCCACCATCCCCGCTTATCTCGCTGATATGTTCGGCACACGTTTTGTCGGGGGTATTCATGGTCGACTGCTCACCGCGTGGAGTACCGCCGGCGTGTTGGGACCGTTGGCGATTACCTCACTGCGCGAAAATGCGGTCACGCGCGCGATTAATGATCTGGTGTCGAAAATTGACCCCAACCAGTTCCAAACTAAATTTGGCGCCGGCCTCGAGCAACTCGATACACTGGTAAAAGCCAAGACTGTCACGATCGCGAAGCTGATGGAGATTGCACCAAGCGGCACGCTCGATCCCACGCCGAGCCTGTATAACCAAACCATGTATTTGATGGCAGCGCTGCTGTTGATTGCGCTGCTCGCCAATGCGGGCATGCGGCCGGTTGATCCAAAACATCACTTAATAAACTAGCTTGATAGGAATAC
The DNA here is from genome assembly GCA_043738965.1 of Gammaproteobacteria bacterium. Classification (GTDB taxonomy): domain Bacteria; phylum Pseudomonadota; class Gammaproteobacteria; genus CAIKBL01. Next base: position 11,541 of record JAYUEZ010000275.1, on the reverse strand, counting down.
ACCATGTTGATGACCAGCGCGGACTATCGTGAATCGCTGCGGCGCTACCGGCCACGCGTGTTCGTTGACGGCGACGCCGTCGCTGTGGTCGCCGACGAACCCCGTCTGCGGCCCGGCATCAACGCGCTGGGCGTGACCTACGACTACGCGCTTACCCCACGCTATGCGCCACTAGCGCTCGCGCAGGACCCGTTGACTGGTCGCACGGTCAACCGCTTTCTGCATATCAACGCGACAACTCACGATCTGCTCGCCAAGCTCGAATACGTGCGCCTGGTCTGCCAAGAAACCGGCTGTGCGATGCGTTATCTGTCGATGGATGGCCTAAACGCCCTGCATCAGTTGACTTATCGTCTCGACGCCGATCACGCCACCGATTATCAAGCACGCTTCCGCGCGTACCTCGATCACGTGCAGGCGGAAGATCTCACGGTAGGGATCGCGATGACCGATGCCAAGGGTGATCGCAGCCTGCGTCCCCATCAACAGCCGAATCCCGATACCTATCTGCACGTGGTCGAACGCCGCGCGGATGGGATCGTGATCTCGGGCACCAAAGCCATTGTGACGTCCGCGCCCTACGTCCACGAATTATTAGTACTCCCGGGCCGCGCGATGACCGCGGAAGACGCGCCGTTCGCGGTGGCCTGCGCGGTGCCAATCGATGCACCCGGTCTCACGATTGTGGCGCGGCCTGCCGGGCGTCCCGGCGAAGCCAAGGCGCTGTTCAGCGGTCATTACGGGCAAACCACCGGTGTGTGTCTGTTCGAGAAGGTTTTCGTGCTGTGGGAGCGTGTGTTTCTGTGCGGCGAATGGGCGCACTCGGAATTCCTAACCAAATCCTATGCCACCCATCATCGCCATACCTGTATTGGTGCGCGTGCTGGCTTTGGCGATTTACTGATCGGCGCGGGCGCATTGATGTTGGAAGCGAACGGGCTGAACGGCGAGCACCACGGACATCTGCGCGACACGATGGTTGAATTAATCAAATTGGTCGAAGGTTTTTACGCCTGTGGTGTCGCGTCCTCGGTTTATGGCGTGAAGGATCCGGCTGGCAACGTCGAGCCCGAGGCGGTGTTCGCGAATATTGGGAAGCTGTTGCTCGCCACGCAGATCTACGACATGCATCGCCTGGCGCATCAAATTTCTGGCGGCCTGATAGTCGCACTGCCTAATCCTGAGGAAGATCATAATCCGGAAACGCGCGCCGATTTGGCTGCCGTGTTAGTGGGGCGCCCGGATATTCCCTATGCAGCACGCGCCGCGGTCGCGCGCTTCATCGAGGATCTCACTGCTTCCGATGCGGGCGGTTGGATGTCAGTGATTAGTCTGCATGGCGGTGGCTCGCCGGAAGCGATGAAGCGCGAGATCTATCGTCGTTATCCGATCCCGGCGCGTCAAGGCTTGGTGCGACGATTAATTGATCGCGGCGTACTCGCCAACGGTCAGCTGCCGCGCCTAATGGCCGCCGCGCAACCCGGACAATGTTGCGACACCGGGTGCACGGTTCCTGCGCTGCCCGAACCTGTCGCAGTACCCGGCAACGGACCCTGAGTCGGACTTAGCGCCCGTAACGATCGATCAACACCAAACCCGCGATCACCAGCACACCGCCGCTTAGAAGCGCGCTGCTCGGTGATTCATCCAGGATCACCGCCGCGAGCAGAATGCCAAAGATCGGCACCAAGTTGATATAGGCCGAGGTCGTCACGGCACCGAGACGTTGAATCGCCTCGTAGTACCACAGGAAACCAATCGCCGAATTGAAGAAACCGAGAAACGCGATCATCAAGAGCGCGTGCGGATCGCCGAGCATGCGTGGCACCGTGGCGCTATCGATCAACACAAATGGCGCAAGCATCACGGTGCCAAACAGCGACGCATAAAAAGTCACTGTCAACGGCGAGTATTGCTTCAGCAGTGGTCGCCCGCACACCGAATACACCGCCCAACTCGCGGCGCTCGCCAGGATCAGCCACTCGCCGCGACCCACCGCGCCATGGAACAAGTTCGTCACCGCACCATCGGTCACCACCACCGCGGTGCCGAGAATGCCGAGCGAGATGCCGAGCAGCGCGCCGGGCCGGTAACGACGGCCGAGGAATATCGCATCCAGCATCGCGATCATGAGTGTGATCGTTGCGAAAATAACATTGGTCCGATTGGCGGCGATATGCTCGACGCCCATGAAGACCAGCACGTTATGCAAACATACGCCACTCAAACCCAGCGCGATGAAGCGCGGCGCATCGCGTGAGTGGATGCGCATGGAAGATCGGCTCCCCCATAGGAACACCCACAGCGCGACTGTCGCGACCACGAAGCGTCCGAACGCCAACGCATAAGGTGCGGAGTAGCCCGCCAACAAACGCCCGAAGATGGGCGTCAACGCCCAAAACACCGTCGCGACAATGAGTTTGAGATGAATTGATTTCACGGGCGTGGTGTCGTGCGCTGAACTTGGGTGTGGGCGCCGCGTTAGCGGCGAATCTTCATTGCGGCCATTCGCGGCCGAAGCCGCTCCCACAATAACGCATGCGTTGTGATATCGCCCGTCATTGCGTGCGTAGCGAAGCTATCTTTCCCCCTCTCTCCTCGCGGGAGCGGGAATGCAGACGGCGGCTTTGCTGCAAGACCAACACTTGAGTTTGCCCGCGCGCTACTCCAACAGTACATTACCGCGACGATTATCAAGGAGCGCGACCATGGCGAGCTACGGCGTTAGCATGTTTCCAACCGACTACTCGATGCCACCGGCGGCCTTCGCACAAGCGGTGGAGGCACGCGGGTTGGATTCGATTTTCTTTCCGGAACATACGCACATTCCAACTAGCCGCAAATCGCCGTGGCCGGGTGGCCCTGAATTGCCGAAACATTACTCGCACTCGCACGATCCCTTCGTGGCCCTCGCTGTCGCGGCAGCGGTGACCACGCGCATTAAACTCGGTTTCGGCGTGTGTTTGGTGAGCGAGCGTGATCCCATTACCACCGCCAAACAAGTCGCGTCGCTCGATCTGATCTCCAACGGGCGCGTGATCTTCGGCGCCGGCGCGGGTTGGAATCGTGAAGAGATGGAAAATCATGGCACCGAATTCAAAACGCGCTGGCGGCTGCTGCGCGAACGTGTGTTGGCGATGAAAGCCATTTGGCGCGACGAGGAGCCGAGTTTTCATGGCGAGTTCGTGAATTTCGATCCGATCTGGTCGTATCCGAAGCCGGCCCAAGCGGGTGGACCGCCGGTGTGGCTGGGCTCCAATTCGAAGTGGGTGGCGGCGCGGATCGCCGAATATGGGGATGGCTACATGCCCATTTACGGCCGTACCGGCGAGGCGAGCATGAACCAATTACGCGACGAGTGCGCCAAGCGTGGCCGGAATTTCAGCGACATCACGCTGGCTTTGTTTGGTCCGCCAGCGAAAGAGGCGGTCATTCACCAAAGCCTTGCCGAAGGCTTTACGCATCTGGTCTTTTTGGTGCCCCCGGCTGCAACGGATACGGTGTTACGCAAACTCGACGAACTGGCGGCGGTGGTGGCGCGCGTTAAAAGCTAAACCTATTCAAGTTCCGCGCCCAGCGTGCCGATTACATATGCATGGTTCCCTACGACAGCGCAGTCCGGCAGATCGAGAGCGGCTCCGCGGAGCGCGTGGTAACGGAAGCCGATTGCGCGGCGCGCGAAGCGGCACTGGCGCAGGTGGCAGCGGAGTTACGCCGCGCCAACCAGGATCTCGAACAATTCGCTTATATCGCGGCCCACGATCTGCAAGAGCCGCTGCGCCTCATGACGAGCTTCATGGAGCTTTTCGCGCGCCGTTATGGCGATGTCGTCGATTCCACGGGCCAACAATACCTGCACTACGCGCTCAGCGGCTCGCGGCAAATGAAAGCGTTGATCAACGATCTGCTCGAGTACTCGCGGATCTGTAACGATTTATCATCGATCGCCCCGGTGGCCATGGCCGACGTCGCGCACGAAGTCGAAACCACTTTGCAAGCCGCGCTGGTCGATTGTGATGGAGAACTGCGGATTGAACCGCTACCGGTGGTGGTCGGTCGTCGCCGCCAACTCAAACAATTGGTCTACAATCTGGTTCGCAACGCGCTTAACTATCGCGCCGCCGAGCGTGCCCCACGCATTCGCTTGAGCGCGACACCCGTCGGTACTCACTGGCAATTCGCGGTGGAAGACAACGGCCGCGGTATCGCACCGGAATATCACGAACGCGTATTCATGATCTTTCAACGGCTCACGCGCGATCGCGCACAGCCCGGCACGGGTATGGGCCTCGCGATTTGCAAGAAGATCGTCGACACCCACCGGGGTCGGATCTGGATCGAATCGAGCGCCACCGGCGGCACCCGCGTACTCTTTACCCTGCCTAAGCCAGAAACTAGCGTCGATCGGTTACGCTAGACCGTGATTCTGCTAGGGGCAACCACTCCTTTTCACTAAATTCTTAGCGCGCCGGAGCGGTTCGCACGCCACGTTTGTTCTTGGCGATTAAGTGGCTAGCCGTGCGCGTCCACGTGAGGCAACTCTTCAAGACGGTGTACACTAGTCTGCGGACGCCACCGTCAGAACGCATGGGCCGCAGCTCTCCAAAAAAATTAAGCCCAGCACTGACCACGTGGACCTCTCGCACTGAATGCGAAGTACCAATTTCAACAGCTTGACTGCACACCCCGGCGTGCCTAACGCGTGGGGTCACGTCAGGCGCATGACCAAGGGAGGACGCTTGCCATGAAACACAGCGAACACCGTATCCTTACTACCCACGTCGGCAGTTTGCCGCGCGCCCGCGCGCTGTCTGATTTATTAATCGCCGACGAAGCCAAACGCCCCGTTGACCGGGCGGAACTCGATCGCCTGTCGCGCGCCGGTGTGCAACACGTGGTCGCCAAACAGGTCGAAAGCGGCCTCGACATCATCAACGATGGCGAACAACCCCGAGTTGGCTTCCAGACCTATGTCGGACAACGCCTGGAAGGGTTCAATGGCGTTAGCGAACGCGACCCCTTCAAGGATTTCGCGGACTACCCGGATTTCGGCCAAGTGTGGGCCAATCGCGGCATGGTGATGTCGAAAGTTTTTGACGCACCGGCGGCGTCCGAGGCGGTGCGCTACAAAGATTTAACGCCAGCGCGTCGCGAATGCGACCTCTTCGACCAAGCACTGACGGCGCATCCGGGAGAATTCACCGAAACCTTTATGACCGCCGCCTCGCCGGGGATCGTCTGCACCACCATGCGTAATGGCGGGTACTACGATTCGCATGAAAGTTATGTCCGCGCGGTCGCGCGCGAACTCCAAAAAGAATATGAGCTGATTCATAGTCGCGGCTACATCCTGCAGCTCGACTGTCCTGATCTGGCGATGGAATGGCACGGCATGTTCCAGCACGGGACGTTGAAACAATTCCAAGATGCGATCACCGTGCATATCGCGGCGATCAACGAGGCCTGCGAAAACATCCCGGCGGATCGGATCCGGTTGCATGTGTGCTGGGGCAATTACGACGGCCCGCACGATTGCGACGTGCCGCTCGAGGATATTTTCCCCATCATCATGGAAGCGAATGTTGGCGCGTTCTCGGTTGAGTTCGCGAATCCGCGCCATCAGCATGAATACGCCGCGCTAAAGAAGTATCCGCTCAAAAAAGACAAGATTTTGATCCCTGGCGTGATCGATTCGACCGTCAACTACATCGAGCACCCCCAGGTGATCTGCAATCGACTGCTCGAAGCGGTCAGCGTGGTGGGCGATCGCGAACGCGTCATCGCCGGCGCCGATTGTGGGTTCGGCACTTTCGCTGGCTGGGAAATGGTGGCGGCGTCAGTGGTGTGGAAAAAATTCGAAGCGTTAGCCGCGGGCGCCAAGCTCGCGTCGAAAAAGCTGTGGGGCTAGCCATGCAGGACGTTTATAAGAAGATCTACCCTGATCCACGTTTTCATGCGTTGGAACGTAAACGCCGCGTGTTCACGTGGGTGCTCGCCGGCGTGGTGTTCGCCAATTCCTTTTGATGATCAATTCGTGCGCTCGCAGACTGGGCTCGGCGCGGAAGGTCCAGCGCAACACTAGCTTAAGTGCCGATAGCGCCGCGCCGTATGCATGATCTTTATCGCCTAATCGACGCCGATCCAGAATTCCATGCGCTGCAACGCGCGCGAAGCCGTTTTTCGTGGGGCCTTCTGGCGTGCGTGTTCGGGGCGTTTTATAGCTTCCTCTCCGTGATCGCGTTCGCGCCGACTTGGTTTTCTCGGCCACTGAATGCGCACACCATGATCACCACGGGTATTGCCGCAGGGGTGGCCGTCATTCTCTTCAGCGTTGTCTTGACCGCCTGGTACGTGTGGCGCGCCAATCGTGAGTTCGACGTGCGTAATCAAGTGCTCCTCGCGCGCCTAAAACAACGTGCGACCACGCGCTAACTTGCTCGCCGCGGGACTGCTGCTCCCGACGGCGGCCCATGCCGTTGACGGCGCGGTTAATCGACCGGCGGTCGCGATGTTTCTCGGCTTTGTCGGAATCACATTGGCTGTCACCTTCTGGGCGGCGCGCCGCACCCGCACCACGCATGACTTCTATGCCGCCGGCGGACGGATCACGGGCTTCCAGAACGGACTCGCGATCGCTGGCGACTTTATGTCCGCCGCGACGTTTCTCGGCATTTCGGCCTTGATGTTCGAGCATGGCTTTGATGGCCTCATCTACGCGGTGGGCGGCGTTGCGGGGTGGCCGCTGGTGCTCTTTCTGCTCGCCGAGCGGTTGAAGAATCTCGGCAAATACACCTTTGCCGATGCGGTGTCGTTGCGTCTGCAAGCCAAACCGATTCGCAGCTTGGCCGCCACGGGTTCGCTCTGCGCGGTGGTGTTGTATTTGATCGGCCAGATGGTCGGCGCCGGCAAATTGGTCGAAGTGCTGTTCCATCTCGATTACGACTATGCGGTGTGCGTCATCGGCGGGCTAATGGTGTTCTACGTCAGCTTTGGCGGCATGATCGCGACCACCTGGGTACAGATCATCAAAGCCAGCTTGCTGCTCGCGGGCGGCAGCTTGCTGGCTTTTCTGGTTTACCGTCACTTCAATTATTCGTTTGATGCGATCCTGCGCGGTGCGGTAGCGAATCATCCGCGCGGCATCGAACTCCTGGAACCCGGCCATCTGGTTCGCGATCCGGTGTCGGCAATTTCACTCGGCACCACGCTCGTCCTCGGCACCGCCGGATTGCCGCACATTCTGATGCGCTTTTTCACCGTGGCGGACGCGCCCGCCGCGCGCCGGTCGGTGTTATTCGCCACCGGTTTTATTGGCTATTTTTACTTGCTGATTTTCGTTCTCGGCTTCGGCGCGGTCGCGATGGTGACTCACGACGGCGGTTACTTCGATCCGAAGACCAATGCCATGATCGGTGGCACCAATATGGCGGCGATTCATCTCGCCCACGCTATCGGTGGTGATGCCTTTCTGGGTTTCATGTCCGCCGTGTGCTTCGCGACAATCTTAGCGGTGGTCTCGGGGTTGACGTTGTCTGGCGCCTCGGCTATCTCGCATGATCTCTATGCCAATGTGTTTAATCCGCACGCGACTGAACACGAGGTGGTGCGGATTTCAAAAATAACGGCGCTAGTGCTCGGCGTCATCGCCGTTAGCCTTGGCATGGTGTTCGAACACCAGAATGTCGCGTACATGGTGCAGCTCGCGTTCGCGATCGGCGCGAGCGTGAATTTTCCGTTGTTGTTTTTATCGATGTACTGGCGCGATCTAACCACGTGGGGTGCATTGCTGGGCGGGATCATGGGCCTCACCACGGCGATCGGCGGCATTATTCTCGGGCCAACGGTGTGGGTGGAAGTGTTGCACCACACGGCGCCAATCTTCCCTTACAAATATCCCACGCTCTTTGCACTCGCTGCGTCGTTTAGCGGTAGCCTGGTTGGCTCGCTACTCGATCGGAGTCCGCAAGCCAGCGCGGAACGCGCGGCGTTTGCCGCGCAATTCGTGCGCTCGCAGACCGGACTTGGCGCCGAGGTGGCGAGCGTACACTAGCCCGCACGTAATGCCGTGAGCACCTCGTCCAACATCTTCTTGGCATCGCCGAACAACATGCGATTGTTTTCTTTGTAGAAGAGCGGGTTGTCGACGCCGGCATAGCCGGACGCCATCGAGCGCTTCATGACGATGGACGTTCGCGCCTTCCACACTTCCAACACCGGCATGCCTGCAATCGGACTGCCCGGATCATCCTGTGCGGCGGGATTGACAATGTCGTTGGCGCCAATGACCATCGCCACATCGGTCTGCGGAAAATCCTGATTAATTTCGTCCATCTCAGCCACGATGTCGTACGGCACCTTGGCCTCCGCGAGTAGCACATTCATGTGCCCGGGCATTCGACCCGCGACGGGATGAATCGCAAAATGCACGTCGACGCCGCGTTCGCGCAGCAGCTTGGTGATTTCGAACACTGTGTGCTGCGCTTGGGCGACAGCCATGCCGTAACCGGGAACCAAAATGACTTTGGACGCACCGCGCAGAATTTCCGCCGTTTCCTCGGCCGTAATCGCGTGCACCTCGCCTTGCGGACCGGCACTGCTTACCGTCGTGCCCCCCGCGGTACCGAAACCACCCGCGATGACCGCGAAAAAATGTCGGTTCATGGCGCGGCACATGATGTACGACAGAATGGCGCCAGAAGATCCGACCAACGCGCCAATGACGATCAGCAAATCATTGCCCAGCATGAAGCCGGTGGCGGACGCCGCCCAACCCGAATAGCTATTCAACATCGACACGACGACCGGCATATCCGCGCCACCGATGGCCATCACCATGTGGATGCCGAATGCGAGCGCGACTCCGGTCATGATCAACAAGAAAAATGCACCGCCGACCCCCGAATCAACGTTGAGAAATAACTTGCCGATCACAATGACTGCAATGAGACCCACGAGATTGAAAAGATGCCGACCCGGCAATAGCAACGGCTTTCCGCCGATGCGCCCGGACAATTTACCGAACGCGATCACCGAACCCGAGAACGTGATCGCGCCGATCAATATCCCGGCATAGATTTCGATTTCGTGGATGGTCTTTTCGATGCCCGCGAAGTGCACCGAGTCATCGGCGTAAGTCGCAAATCCAATAAGTACCGCGGCTAGACCCACCAAGCTGTGCATGAGCGCGACGAGCTCCGGCATTTCGGTCATCTGCACTTTAAACGCCGCGAAAAGCCCGATGCTGCCGCCGATAGCCATCGCTATCACGACTGGCCATAACGCCTCGACCTGGGGTCCGAGAACGGTCGCGAGAATGGCGAGCGCCATGGCCGCCATACCGTAAAAATTTCCGCGCCGTGCCGTTTCAGGATTACTCAATCCGCCCAGACTCAAAATAAAAAGAATGGTCGCGGCGATATACGAAACAGTGACTAGGCCTTCGCTCATGGTTCTACTCCGACCGCCGAAACATACGCAGCATGCGCTGCGTGACCGCGAAGCCACCCGCCATGTTGATGCTGGTGAGAATTAGCGCGAAGCCGGCAAGTAGTGTCAGCAACACGCCGGGTGCGGAGATCTGAATCAAGGCGCCAATGGCGATAATACTGCTGATGGCATTGGTCACGCTCATCAACGGCGTGTGCAAGGCGGGCGTGACATTCCAGATCACCATGTACCCGACAAAACACGCGAGTACGAAGACCATAAAATGCGACATGAACGCCGGCGGCGCAACGCTACCCAGGCCATACAAGGCAAGGCCCGCGAGCGCGCACCACAGCGCCGTACGTGCGCGCACCGACAACCAAGATTGCTTGGGGGGTGGCGGCAGCGCGATCGGCGCGGCACCGTTGACCGGCGCGGGCGCGACCGACACTTTGACCGGCGGTGGTGGCCACGTGATCATCCCCGCGTTCACCACGGTCGCGCCACGAATCATTTCGTCGTCCATGTTCACGGTGGCAACGCCGTCTTTTTTCGGAGACAACTCTTCTAGAACGCGTAACAGGTTGGTGGCGTAGAGTTGACTCGACTGCCGCGCCATGCGGCTCGGCAGATCGGTGTAGCCGACGATCGACACACCGTGTCGTTTAACCACTTGGCCCGGAACCGTGAGTTCGCAATTGCCACCCTGCTCGGCCGCTAGGTCGACTATGACGCTGCCTTCTTGCATCGCTTCGACCATGCCCGCCGTGATGAGCTTGGGCGCCGGCTTGCCGGGAATGAGCGCGGTGGTGATGACGACATCGACTTCCATGCATTGCTTGGCGGTGGTTTCGCGCTGCGCTTTTTGATAGCCCTCGCTCATGGTCTTTGCATAGCCACCGACACCATCACCCTCTTCCTGGTAATTCACCTCGACGTACTCGGCGCCGAGGCTCTTGACCTGCTCTTTGACTTCGGGCCGCGTATCCATCGCGCGCACGATGGCGCCCAAGCCATTCGCGGCGCCGATGGCGGCGAGCCCTGCCACGCCGGCGCCGATGACGAGCACCTTGGCCGGCGGCACTTTGCCCGCGGCCGTCACCTGCCCGGTAAAAAAGCGTCCAAAATTTTGCGCCGCTTCGATCACCGCCCGGTACCCGGCGATGTTGGCCATCGAGCTCAAGGCATCGAGCTTCTGTGCGCGTGAAATACGCGGCACGCTATCCATGGCGATCGTGGTGGCGTGACGCGCAGCGAGTCGTTCCATCAGATCGGCGTTTTGCGCGGGCCATATGAACGAAATAAGCAGCGCGCCCTCGCGCATCAAATCCAATTCATGACAACCGAGCGCTGGATGCGCTTCAGGCCCGCGTACTTTTAAAATGATGTCAGCGGTCCACAGCGTGCGCGCGTCATCGATAATTTCGACGCCAACCCCACGATACGCTTCATCGCTGAAATCCGCGCCGACCCCAGCGCCGGATTGAATTGCCACGGTAAACCCAAGCTTTTGCAGCTTGGCTGCTACCTCCGGAGTAGTGGCCACACGCCGCTCTCCAGCATGGATTTCTTGCGGGACGCCTATTCGCACACGTGTACTCCTATCGACAAAGACCGGCGCTTCCGAGCTCAACGCGAGAGGCTACGGACGCGATTAAAAACCCGCGGGTGGGTCATTCCCAACGATGGCGTAGCGCGGAGGAAGCGAGACTATAAATGACGAGGCTTTGTTCAAACCCCGCAATACGGCGGCGTATCGGCGACCGTAGGGTGCACATTGTCGCAACTTGCGACGGCCGCTGCTAGCCTTCGGCGCCCTCGTTGGCAGGGGAAATCCTGATACTTCGGTGCGAGCGCGACTTGATGTACGCTCGTTGTGCATTTATTGATGCACCATAAGACCCCACCTGCAAAGCGATGCGAGAGAGCCGCGCGCACTGCGAGCCGGTGGCGGCAACTCCGAATCCACCATTGACAGCTTTTGCGTTGATCGGTTGCTTACCAACCATCACGACCGTCAGAATACCCCGCACGCGCCCATAGCTCAGTTGGATAGAGTACCTGGCTTCGAACCAGGTGGTCGGGAGTTCGAGTCTCTCTGGGCGCGCCAACTAG
>JAYUEZ010000274.1:0-13545 GCA_043738965.1 Gammaproteobacteria bacterium | reverse complement strand
AAAACGATCGAAGCGACTTGGCGCAAGAGTGCGGCCTCATCCCACGTGTGGTGACGCGACGGCCCGCCGATCAAGATCAGCGCTTGTTGTCCGGAGGTAGGATCGCGTGGCGATACATCGTTCAAAACCCCCTGCGTCGGCTCCACATGAGGCGAAAGTTCGGCGCCGTCGTGGCGCGGCACCAAGCATAGATCGAACGCCCAGGTGGGAAGGTACGGCTTCATGCAATACAGCGTGCGTCCGCCGGCCGCGCGTTGCGCGGCCAGCATCGGCCACTGGCAAGCGCGTCCGGCGCCGACCAACAAATCGGGTTTAGGCAGCGGGCGTAGCGGCGCGAAGTCGTTTCGCAGCCAATGCCACAGCGGGAATCGAAGCGTATTCGCCGCGAGCTCGTGTACGCTCAACTCGCGCAAGTTGCCTAAGTGTTTTAACAAGCCCGCCGTCTGCCGCTCGTGTCCGGCCTTGCCGTCACACCAGCGCCACACCACGACGCGCCTGCTCACCCGATCTGCCGCGCGCTCGCTAACGACAAAGGGCGAGCCATGCACTAGGACATGGGCGCTTGCCCTGCACGGTATCGAGATACGCGCGCTGCAGGCGTTGCGTGATCGGGCCCGGTCGCCCACTGCCGATAACGCGATTGTCCAGCTCGCGAATGGGTGTGACTTCGGCGGCAGTGCCCGTGAAAAACGCTTCGTCGGCAATGTAGAATTCATCGCGCGTGATGCGTTTCTCAACTACTTTGATGCCTTCCTCGGCGGCAAGCAGCATCACCGTGTCGCGGGTAATTCCTTCCAACGCACAGACCGGATCGGGCGTATACAAGACGCCATTCCGTACGATGAAAATATTCTCACCGCTGCCCTCGGCCACCATGCCTTCATGATCGAGCAGCAGCGCCTCGTCGTAACCATCGCGTGCGACTTCTTGGAGCGCCAGGATTGAATTGATGTAATTGCCCGTCGCCTTGGCCTTCGACAGCACGCTGTTGACGTGGTTGCGAGTAAAGGACGAAGTCTTGATTCGAATCCCCTTCTCCAACGCCTCACCCCCCAAGTAGGCGCCCCAAAACCACGCGGCGATCGCGATATGCACCGACAAATTCGACGCGTGCAAGCCCATGCCTTCGGAGCCGTAATAAGCCAACGGCCGGAGATAGGCGGTATCGAGTTTATTTTCGCGCACGCAATCGATGCAGGCTTGGCGCACCGTCGGCTTATCGAACGGCATCTTCATGCCCAGGATATGCGTCGTATCAAACAGCCGATTGATGTGTTCGTCCAAGCGAAAAATCGCCGTACCCCGTGGCGTTTGGTAGGCGCGAATGCCTTCGAACGCGCCAGTCGCGTAGTGCAGCGAATGGGTCAACACATGGACATTGGCCTCGCGCCACGGCGTAAGCTTGCCATCCATCCAAATGACGCCGTCACGATCGGCGTAGCTCATGGTTTTTCTCCTTCATCAACAGTTTGCATGACCCGCGTCCATACGCCGATGACCGCGGCGCGTTCGTCGCAGTAACGGGTCGCCGCCACCAGGCCGTCGACCTCCTGCAAGGCGCAACGGTGTAATTCAGCGCGATAAACAAAGTAGGCCGCGCGTAAGGTATCGCAGTCCGCGCGAGAAATGAGGCCTAGATCGGCGATCAAATCGAGAAGGCGGAGATTGTCTGTATAGCCGGTTAAAATGGGATAACGCCCGGCCCAGCGCAGTACCGCATATTGCACCACAAATTCTATATCGGTAATACCGCCCGGTCCGTGTTTAAGGTCAAACAGCGCGGCGTTCGAGTTACTAAGTTCGTGCCGCATGCGCTCGCGCATCGCGCCGATATCGTGACGCAAGATGACTGCGTCACGTGGCTGCGCGAGCACGTGTCGTCGTACGGATTCAAACTGGGCCGCGACTTCTGACTGTCCGGTCAGCGCGCGGGCGCGAACCAAGGCTTGGTGCTCCCAGGTCCAGGCAGCGTGGGCCTGGTATTGGCTGAACGCCGCAATGGTGGTTACCAACAGACCCGCCGCGCCACTTGGACGCAGCCGCACGTCGAGTTCGTAAGCGGTACCCGCGGCGGTTCGTGTGGCCAACAAATGAATGATTCGCTGCGCCAGCCGGGTGAAAAACAGATCATTGGCGAGCGGTTTGGCGCCGTCGGTCTGCTGGGCCTCCGCGTGGCTATCGTGAATGAACACGAGATCGAGATCGGACGCATACCCAAGTTCCAGCCCACCGAGCTTGCCATAGGCAATAATCGCAAAGCCCGCCGCCAAGGTTCGGCCGTCAAGTTGATACCGCGGCCGGCCGTGTTTGGCCACCAAGTCTCGCCACGCCAAGGCGCGTGCGCGGTCGATCAAGACCTCCGCGATCCACGTCAAATGATTGCTGACGTCGGCGACTGGGAAATTCATCATCAGATCACTGGCCGCGACCCGCAACACTTGCTGATGCTTGTATAGGCGCAAACCGTCCATGACTTGATCGAGCCCCTCGTCGAGCGTCGTGGCCACCACCGCATCGAGTTGGAGAACAAGGTCGAACCGTGCGGGTGGCGCGAATAGATTGCGACCGTCGAGGAGTTCATCGAGCAGAATCGGATTGGCGATAATTTCGCGAGCAATCCAACTGCTCGCGGCAAAAAGACCGATCAGCCGGCGCAGGGCTGCCGGATGCTCTGATAATAACGCCAGATAAACTGATCGCCGCGCGATGGCACGAATTAGTTCGCTGAGGCGCTGCAGGATCTGTGCGGGATGAGGTCGTTGCTTGCATTCGGCGATCAGAAGCGGCAGCAGACGTTCGAGTCGGTCGCGTGCCTCGGTACTTAAGCGCGCGACGAAGCGCGGTTCCTCGAGTGCTGCGAGTTCGCGTCGAAGAATGTCGTCGTCGGCGGCACTGCTCGCGTTTTTCCCGATCTGAGGAACCGCATGTCGCGCGCCATCCGACGTCCCTTCGAACGCCGCGAAAAGCGCCGCAAAGATGGCTTGAACCCGCGTCCGATGCGCGTTCAGCTGCGCGACGAATTCAGTCCAGTTGGCACAACCCATTCCAAACGCGAGGCGTAATTGTTCGAGCGCGGTAGCCGGCAACAACTGCGTCTGTTCGTCGTGCACTTGCTGCAAGCGATGTTCGGCCACGCGCAAAAAGCGATAGGCGGCTATCAACGCGTCGCTATCGGTTGGCGACAAGAGGTTTAAGTCGGCGCAGGCGTGTAGGACGGGGACGATTGAGCGATGTCTGAGCCGCGGTTCGCGCCCGCCGCGAATTAATTGAAACATCTGACCGATGAATTCGACCTCGCGGATTCCCCCCGGGCCGAGCTTCAGGTCGCCTTCCAATCCAAACTTCGCTACTTCGGCTTGGATCAGAGCTTGCATGTCGCGCACTGCCGTCAGCGCGCCAAAATCCAAGTAACGGCGATAAACGAACGGTCGCGTAATCGCCTCAAGCGCTTTGAGATCTTCCTCCTTGCCGTTGATCACGCGACCTTTTACCAAGGCGTATCGTTCCCAGTCGCGTCCGTGTACTTGGTAATAATGTTCGAGTGCGGCAAAACTTAAACTAAGCGCACCGCTCTCCCCGAAAGGTCGCAGTCGCATGTCCACGCGATAGACGAATCCGTCTTCCGTCACCTCGTTCAAGAAGGCGATTAAGCGCTTTCCGAGACGATCGAAATAATCTTGATTGGCGAAGGAGCGAGCGCCCCCGCTGGTGTCGCCAGCGGCGCGAAATAAAAAAATCAAATCGATATCGGATGAAAAATTGAGTTCTTCTCCACCCAGCTTGCCCATCGCCAATACCAACAAGTCGACGACCTGGCCTGCGGTATCTCGCGGCACCCCATAGCGCCGTTCTAGATCACGTCTCAGCCAATTCAACGCCGCGCACACTAGCGCGTCGGCGAGCGCCGACAGTGCTTGCAACACCTGATCTAGGTCGGCACTGCCCGTCAAATCGCACCAAGCGATTCGCACCAATTCGCGATTTCGAATGGCGCGCACCAGGCGGCGGGCTTCTGCTTCGTCAGTAATCGTGAGCAAAGCGGGGCCGAGCGCCGTCCAGGTCCGCGCTGTTTGATCAAGCAGCATTTCCGAAAACGCGGTGGGTTCGCGCTCCGCATATTCCGCGACGAAAGGACTGCAGACGAACACCGGCAGGAGGCGGAGGTCATCGATCGCCGGACCCGCGGCAACCATACCCGCTCGAAATGTCGCCGCGTGTGCGCGCGCAGTGGCGAGTAATGGCGACGGTAGTCCGGCTAAATCAGCACTTGGCGTTAGACCCATAACAGACATTCGATTGGGCGATTAGCAGGAAGGCTCGCAACCGCGGTTGGGATGCGCGACGGCTTTGACCATAATGCGCGAATGAGCCTCAATATTAACAGCAAGCTCCCGCATGTCGGGACAACGATTTTCACCGTGATGTCGGCGCTGGCGGCTGAACATGGCGCCATCAATCTCGCGCAAGGCTTTCCGGATTACGACGGGCCCAGCGCCTTGAAAGAACGCGTTAAGCACTACCTCGATAAGGGTTTCAATCAATATCCGCCGATGGCCGGCGTGTTGAGCCTGCGCGAAGCGATCGCTAACAAAGTTTTGCACTGTTACGGCGCCATGGTTTCACCCGAGACCGAAGTGACCGTAACTCCAGGTGCCACCGAAGCGATTTACTGCGCGGTGACCGCGGTGTGTCGGCCCGGCGATGAAGTCATCCTATTCGACCCGGCTTACGATAGTTATGAGCCGGCGGTAACCTTGGCCGGCGGTCGACCCATTCGACTAGCGTTGGCGCCGCCGGCCTACCGCATTGACTGGCAACGCGTGGCCGACGCGATCACGCCGCGCACGCGCATGATCCTGGTGAATTCACCGCACAATCCGACCGGCGCCATTTTGTATGCCGAGGACTTGCGCGAACTCGAACGCCTGGCCGAACGCCATAACCTTATCGTGTGTTCAGATGAAGTGTACGAACATCTGGTTTTTGATGGAGTGCGCCACGAGAGCGTGCTGCGCTATCCAGCGCTGGCCGCGCGTTCCTTCGCGGTGTCTTCCTTCGGTAAGACCTATCACGTGACGGGCTGGAAGACCGGCTATTGTGTCGCGCCACCGGCCCTGACCCAAGAACTAAGACGCGTGCATCAGTTCGTGACCTTTGTTGGGATCACGCCGATTCAACTAGGACTTGCCGACTTCATGCAAGCACATCCCGAGCATCTCGATGAGTTACCGCACTTCTATCAGCGGAAGCGCGATTTGTTCAATGCCGCGCTCAAGCATTCGCGTTTTGTGCTTAAGCCCTCGCATGGCACTTTTTTTCAACTCGCCGAGTACAGTGCAATCAGCGAATTGCCGGATCGCGTGTTCGTTGAATGGCTAACCAAGGAACGTGGTGTGGCCGCGATCCCGATGTCGGTGTTCTACGAACACCCGCCGGCATCGCGCCATGTGCGATTTTGTTTTTGTAAGGAAGATTCAACACTGGAAAAAGCCGCTTTGAGGCTCGCGGCACTTTAAACTAACGCGTTAGCGATAGCGTTCGACGCTGAATTTAAACAGGCCACTGATAAAGCCGAGCGCATTGGCCACGCGCTTTAGCACCCGGGAGCGATGCTGGGCTGATAGCGCGCACAACGGCAAAACCACGCCAGCACTAAGCAGCTTGCCGAGCGCGCGCAGCGTGAAATAAATCCAGGTCGCGACCCGCCCGTGACGTTTGCGATAGAACACCACGCTATTAATACCGCCGCTAAAATGGCGTTTGAAGATATAACGCGCGGTCTGGCGTTCGGGCGGAATGGTCTCGAACACCGTGGCGTCGGCCACCCATACGTGTTTATTTCCGAGTGTCTGCGAAGAATCAAAAAAATCGAAATCCTCACCCCCGATAAAGTTATACCGTGAATCAAAGCGTAGGCTTTGCTTGGCGATCAAGCGCCGGTGAAAAACTACGTTGTTGCAAGCGACATGGTGTGGTTGCTCGCCGGTGCGACGCCGCGCCTTGCCACCACCGGCTCTGGGTGGTGTGATTTCATTCGCGGCAATGGGGATCACCGGCCCCGTCGCGACCTCGGCATTGAATTTGACCAAAGCTTCTACATGGCGCGCCAACCACATCGGTGCCGGCAATTCGTCGTCATCGATGCACGCAAGATAAGTCGCGTCGCGCAGCACGGCTTCTTCGAGCACGCGATTGCGCACGCACACCAGGCCGCGCGCTGGTTCGATGACGTAATGCAACGGCCACGGCGCACTGGGTGCGAAGGTCGTAATTACCGCGCGTGCGGAGCCCGCGGCGTCGTTATCCACAATTAGGCATTCGACTCGATAGGCGTCCAGCCCTTCCAATGCCGCGAGCCCGGAGAGACATTTCTGCAGCATGGCCGGCCGTTGGTACGTCGGCACGCCAATTAAGATCAAATTTTTTTCAGCGGGAATTTGCAGCGTAGATGCTCGCGTAAAGTCATATCGGACCTCAAAGCACTGCGCGTAGAATAACCATTTCGTCGACACGGCGTCGTTCGAACCGCGTTTCGGACGGGCGCGCGCTTTGGTTTTCGGCCGTGTATCCGAGACTCGAAGCGGCATAGGCTGCACAGCACCCTGCTGAACTCCCCGAAGTTCTGGCGGTCCCTATCGATACCCGGTTACTACAATTTTTGCCATGGCTAAACGATTCTGGTGCTTAATTTTATTGCTGAGTAGCTCGGGGCTGCACCAGCCGGCGCTGGCCACTGGTGTGCTCGATAAGTTGGATGAACTAAGCAACGGTGGCCGTCTACCTCATCGCGAATTCTTGCCCGCTGACCAGGCTTTTTCGCTATCACATGCCGAGCAAGCGGAGGGGGTTCGCCTCGAATGGCAAATTACGCCGGGTTATTACCTTTATCGTGACCGGATGCGATTTGAGGCGCTAACGCCGGGATTAACAGTAACGACGCCCAACCTTCCGAGCGGTGAAACCAAGGACGATGCTGAGTTTGGCCGCGTGCAAATTTACCGGACTGGCCAGACGGTGAATCTTGCCGTGACGGGTGGTGTCGCTGGCGAACGCAAATTACGAGTCACCTATCAAGGCTGCGCCGAAGACGGGATCTGTTATCCACCCATCAAGAAGGAGCTACTGCTAACCGGTGATTCGGCGGCTAGTCCCGGCATGCGGGCGGTGTCATCCGTAACGCAAGCGCCAATGGATCGACTCGCCGCCGGCCTCGTCACCCACAGTTTAAGCAACGTGCTCGGCTGGTTTTTCCTTGCAGGTCTCGCGCTGGCGTTCACGCCCTGCGTGTTTCCGATGATTCCGATCTTGTCGGGGATTATCGTCGGCCAACGCGCGCCGGTCAGTGCCACGCGCAGTTTTGGTTTGTCACTGACCTATGTGCTCGCCATGGCCGTCACCTACGCGCTGCTCGGCCTGGTCGCCGGGCTCTTCGGTCGCAATTTACAGGGCATATTTCAACATCCTGCGGTATTGGTCGGTTTCAGCACGCTCTTTGTCGCGCTGGCGTTGTCGATGTTTGGGTTTTTCTCCTTGCAACTCCCGTCATTTGTGCAAGCCCGACTCGAGGCGCTGAGTCGCGGTCAGGCGAGCGGCAGGCTCGCCGGGGTTGCGGTGATGGGAGCCTTATCTGCGGTGATCGTTGGTCCCTGCGTCGCGCCACCGCTCGCGGCCGCTTTGTTGTACCTCAGCCATCAGGGCAGCGCGCTGGTGGGTGGCAGCGCGCTGTTCGCATTGGGTCTCGGCATGGGTGCGCCGTTGTTAGTGCTGGGTGCCTCCGCGGGTCGCTGGTTGCCGCGCGCTGGGGCGTGGATGGAAACGGTGAAAAATCTGTTCGGCGTGGTCTTTCTCGGACTCGCAATCTGGTTTCTTGAGCGCATCATCCCGCCGGCCGCAACGCTAGCGCTGTGGGCGACGCTCTTGATTGGGTCGGCGATCTTTTTGGGCGCGCTCGAACCCCTCCAAGATGCGGCCTCCGGCTGGCAGCGATTTTGGAAGGGCATGGGAATGGTCCTGTTATGTTACGGCGTGGTGTTAATCGTCGGCGCTGCGGCTGGGGCCGACAATCCGTTGCGGCCCTTGGCGCCGTTGACCAGTGCACATGCCAAGTCTGCGGCGGGTCCGGCCGAGTTCACGGTTGTCAAAGGCGTGCGTCAGCTCGACGCCATGTTGACCACGGCGCGCATTGCAAACAAACCGGTGCTAGTCGATTTCTATGCGGATTGGTGTATCGAGTGCAAACGGTTGGAGCGTAATACGTTTCGCGATCCGGCGATTCAAGCGCGCTTGGCGGGATTTGTTCGCCTTCGCGCGGATGTGACGGCGGTCGACACGGAGGATCAGGCGCTGCTCAAACGCTTTGAGTTGCTGGGTCCGCCAGCCGTGCTGCTGTTTGATTCGACTGGCCGGGAACTTCGCGCACAACGATTGGTTGGCTATGCCGACCCGACTGAATTCGGCACGTTGCTCACGGAGTCCACGCCATGAGTGACCGGCGTGTGCTGGCGTTAGCACTAGTAGTTGCCAGCCTATCGGCGTTCGCCGGCTATCAAGTTAGCGTGAACCGGCACCATGCGGCCGCTCTCGTGACGCCGGCGGCGGACGTTGCGCCGCAACCGCTTCGGACGATTACCGACGCATCCTTGCGCATCAAAGATCTCAACGGCCGTGAGCACTCGCTTACGGAATGGGCAGGGAAAGTCCTAGTGGTTAACTTCTGGGCGACCTGGTGTCCGCCCTGTGTTCATGAAATCCCGGGGTTCATTGAACTGCAAAAAGAGCTCGGGCCGCGTGGCCTGCAATTTGTCGGCATTGCCCTCGATGACGCGACCGCGGCGGGTAAGTTTGCTGCCGCGCGTGGTATGAACTATCCCGTGCTCGCTGGCGACGATAATGTAGCGGAGCTGATGCGGGGGCTCGGCAATACCATTGGCGCGTTGCCGTTTACGGTGGTGTTCGACCCGCACGGCGAAATCGTTACCACGCACCAAGGGGAATGGTCACCCTTGGCCGCTCGCGAATTGCTCGAGTCCCTCGTCAAGACACCCGTCGCCCAAACGCAAGTCGCACGATAACCACCGCGATTTGGTCTTATCAGCGGCGATCGCGCTCGCATCTCCCGATCTGCTGTGATACTTTCCGCGCGCCGCGTGTGCGGTGCGGCAGTGGCAGGCCAAGTAACCGGTGGCACAGCTCTTACTCCTTAATGGACCCAACCTGAATCTACTCGGCGAACGCGAGCCAGATCGCTATGGCCGGCTGACGCTCGCCGCCATCGAAGCGGCAGCCGTTGCGCAGGCGGCGGGCCTGGGTCATCTCCTCGTCTGCTATCAGAGTAATGCCGAGCATGCCCTGATTGACCGGATCCACGCGGCTAAGGCCGAACAAGTGGCGTTCATCGTAATCAATGGAGGCGCCTATACACACACCAGCATTGCACTCCGGGATGCGTTGCTGGGGGTGGCGATCCCGTTCATCGAAGTTCATTTGTCGAATGTCCACGCTCGCGAACTGTTCCGGCAACACTCGTATTTAGCGGATATCGCCCTTGGGGTCATCGCGGGCTTCGGTGCCCACAGTTACGAATTAGCGATTGCCGCCGCAGCGCATCAGCTGAGTCTTCGGCCCTAAACGGGTCTGGCCTCGCAGGAACTCATTATGGATTTGCGAAAAGTAAAAAAACTCATCGAACTGCTAGAGGAATCCGGCATCGCCGAGATCGAAATCAAAGAAGGCGAAGAATCGGTCCGCATCAGCCGGTTACCAGGTGTCGCCGCGCCCGCCGTACAAATGATGACGCCGGTCGCGGCAGTAACCGCCGCCGTGGCCACGCCGCCAACACCCGCCAAACCGGATGGACATGTGATGACGGCGCCGATGGTCGGGACTTTCTATCACTCGCCTACGCCGGATAGTCCGGCGTTCGTTAAAGTTGGCGACAAAGTCAAAGTCGGTGACCCTTTGTGCATTATCGAGGCAATGAAAATCATGAATCCGATCGAAGCCGACCGCGCCGGCACGGTGTTATCGATTCTGGTCGAAAACGGGCAACCGGTTGAATTTGAACAACCGCTATTTATTCTCGGTTAGCCCGCAGTTTCCATGTTCGACAAAGTTGTTATCGCCAATCGCGGCGAAATCGCGTTGCGCATTCTTCGCGCGTGCCATGAACTCGGCATCAAAACGGTAGCCGTGCATTCCACCGTCGACCGCGATTTAAAACACGTGCGCTTGGCGGACGAGTCGGTGTGCATTGGACCCGCCGCGGCAGCGCTGTCTTATCTGAATATTCCGGCGGTGATCAGTGCGGCCGAAGTCACTGATGCGGTCGCGATCCATCCGGGCTATGGTTTTTTGGCGGAGAACGCGGATTTCGCCGAACGCGTGGAGCAGAGTGGATTTGTGTTTATCGGCCCACGCTCGGAGACAATACGCCTAATGGGCGATAAGGTTTCGGCCATCACAGCGATGAAAAAAGCCGGCGTGCCGTGCGTGCCGGGTTCGGGCAAACCGTTGACCGACGACATGGCGGAGAACGTCCGTATCGCGCGTGACTTAGGTTATCCCATCATTATCAAAGCCGCCGGCGGTGGCGGCGGACGTGGGATGCGCGTGGTGCACGTCGAGGCGGCACTTAAAAACGCGATCCAATTGACCAAAAGCGAAGCGTTGTCTGCCTTTCAGAACGATGCTGTATACATGGAAAAGTTTCTGGAGCATCCCCGGCACATCGAATTCCAAGTGATGGCGGATATGCACGGCAACTGTGTGCACTTAGGCGAGCGCGATTGCTCGATGCAGCGCCGGCATCAAAAAATAATTGAAGAATCGCCCGCGCCGGGCTTCGATGCCAAAACGCGCGAACGAATGGGCCAGCGCTGCGTTGAAGCCTGTCTCGCCATCGGCTACCGGGGCGCTGGGACTTTCGAATTCCTGTATGAGAACGGAGAGTTTTATTTTATAGAAATGAATACGCGCGTGCAGGTTGAACATCCGGTGACCGAAATGGTGACGGGGCTTGATATCGTCAAAGAACAACTCGCGGTCGCCGCCGGTGCCCGGCTTTCAATAACGCAGGCGGACGTGGTGTTGCGTGGTCATTCCATCGAATGCCGGATTAACGCCGAAGATCCGCGAACCTTTCGCCCCTCGCCCGGCAGGGTCAAGACTTTTCATACACCGGGCGGATTCGGAGTGCGGGTGGATTCTCATCTATATGACGGTTATGTGGTGCCACCGTACTACGATTCGTTGGTGGCTAAGCTCATCACGCATGCCCCGGACCGTGCGACGGCGTTGGCGCGCATGTCAAACGCCCTCAGCGAAATGGTGGTCGACGGAATCGACACCAACATCCCGTTGCACCGAGAACTGGTACATGATGCGGCGTTCATGGCCGGCGGGACGGACATTCATTACCTCGAACGCAAATTGGCGCACGAATAGTCGACGCGCCCCGTCGCGGGTCTCGTTCGGACGCTAGGCCATGACTGAATCCGGCTGGCACCAGTTATCGATTAGCGCACGTGACATCAACGTCGCGATGCTTGAAGCGTTACTCGAAACCTTGGGCGCGTTGACCGTGACCCTCAATGCCGCCGATAACACTTTGATCTTCGATGCGCAGGACAGTGCCGATCCCGGTCTATGGCCGCAGTGTCGGGTGGAGGCGTTATTCGACTCCGATGTTCCACGTGAAGAGATCGTGCAACAAGTAGCGGCCGCCGGCTTCGATATCACTGACGCCCACTTTGAATGGATCGCCGATCAAGCCTGGGACCAAACATGGCGCGCGCAGTTTGCGCCGCTGTGTTTCGCCGAACGATTGTGGATTGTGCCAAGCTGGCATGACTCACCGCTTGAAGCCGAGTTGGTGATCACGCTTGATCCGGGTATGGCCTTTGGTACCGGTACGCATCCAACTACCGCACTATGCTTGGAATGGTTGGTGCGCGGCGCCGCGATCCGCGACCAGCGCGTGCTCGATTATGGCTGTGGGTCTGGGATCCTCGCCATCGCCGCGCACAAGCTTGGCGCCGCGCAGGTAACCGCCATCGATATCGACGCGGATGCCTGTCGGGTCACGCGCGAAAACGCCGCCGTCAACCATTGCGCTTCCATTGTCATTGGCGAACCGCACGAGTTGAGCCGCGAATCCTTCGATGTGGTGGTCGCGAATCTTCTGTTGAAACCCGTGCTCGCCCTGCAAACACTGTTCGCCGCGCGCTTGGCGCCTGGCGGCCGAATCGGCCTCTCCGGATTATTGAATGAGCAAGTCTCCAGCGTGTTGGAGGCCTATGCCGACGCGTTTAAGATGGACGAACCAAAACGCCGGGGAGAGTGGGCGCTAGTCACGGGTCACCGCCGCTAGCCGATTAAGATATCGATGCTAACGCAATGTCCAGAGTGTTCGGCGGTCTTCCGTCTACACGCGCCAACGCTAAGCGCTGCGCAGGGTTTCGTCACCTGCGGTGCATGCGCGACTGTGTTTAGCGCACTCGCGCGTCTCGCCGACGAGCCGACCTCGCCATCCGGCGTCGCCGCCGAAACGCAGCCCGAGTCGCCTCCGATAATTATCAGTAACGTGGCGAATCTCCCCGAGGTCTCGATAACGGAAGCAGCGGGCGATGACGCAGCTTCGCTCAGCGTCATCAATATTGACGCGGTGCCTGCGGTGTTACGCGCCGATGTCGAGCGCTTAGTGCGCCGGCAGCGTTCCGGTCTGGTCTGGGCGTGGAGCGTACTAGCGTTGCTCGGCGCGAGCGCATTGCTGGCACAACTCGCGTGGAATTATCGCGCCCCGTTACTCACACGCTATCCGGAGTTACGTCCCGTCGGCGAGCAGTTATGCACTGAACTGGGATGTCGTCTCGATCCACCGCACGATGCGCGAGCGATTGAACTCGTCGTGCGCGACGTGCGCGAACATCCGCACTATGCGCGTGCCTTACTCGTGAACGCGACGCTGGCGAACCGCAGTGCGGCGGTCGCCGCGTATCCGATCATTGAACTTGGAATTTACGACAACACTGGCGGTGTGGTTGGAATCAGACGCTTTGAATCCAATCAATATTTGGATAAGAGTATTGACCCAACTACGGGTCTCGCCGCTGGTCGTACGCTCTACGTCGTCTTAGAAATTGCTGAAGTCAGTGCACGCGCCGCGAGCTTCGAATTTAAATTTTTATAGGCGCGATAAAAATATTTTTGCGAGTTTGCAAACGGTGCTTTCACCGTTCGATTTTTCTCGTTATCATCGCCCCCCTTGTTCATCGTCAGCTCCGATCACACGCTGAACACGTCCTCGGACTCGCGCCCTCGAGTCACCTGATCTGATTGGAAAGATTCAGCATCACGAACGATCACGTTTTCGAACACGTTAGTGGCGTCGATCCGCGTTAGCTTTTGCACGAGATATAAAAATTTATAACGATGCGACTGGGTTCTTATTCGTTTGCAACGCCGATCATCTTGGCGCCCATGGCGGGCGTGTCTGATCGTGCGTTCCGCGCGCTGTGCCGCGCGCATGGCGCGGACTACGCACCATCC
>JAYUEZ010000273.1:0-1923 GCA_043738965.1 Gammaproteobacteria bacterium | reverse complement strand
GACCGGAACCGCTTCAACGTCGAGGTTCGTCCTCAACTGACTGAAATCCCGATTGGTCGACAGGGCATCGCGTTCGACCGCCTTGAACTGGACGCCTGGGTGGAACACACTAAATCCCGCAACGGACGTCCCAGCCAACCGAAAGGAGAACAGGTATGGGACGCAAAAAAACGCCGGGGCTCGTCAAACGTGGCGCGACCTGGCATCTCGATAAGCGGATCGGCGCGCGGCGAGTTTGTCGAAGCACTGGCTCAACTGAGCTTGCGGAAGCGGAACAAGTCGTCGCCAGGTTAATCGAGACAGCTCGGCAGGCTCAGATCTATGGGGTGCGGCCGAGTCGGAGTTTTGAACAGGCGGCCGCGAAGTTCGTGTTGGAGAATCAGCACAAGCGAAGCTTGCGGAACGATATCGGTCTACTGAAGCAACTGATGCCATGGCTCGGCGCGATGTCGCTGGAGTGCATTCACCTCGGCGTGTTGCAGCCGTATATCGAGGCTCGGCGTGCGGATCGCGTGGCGATCGGGACCGTTAACCACGGTTTGAAAATTGTGCGACGGATCCTGAACCTTGCCGCGTCGGAGTGGTTTGATGAGTATGGTCTGACGTGGCTGGCGACAGCGCCGAAGATCAAGCTGCTGCCAGATCTCCACAAACGCCCGCCGTACCCGCTCGATTGGGAAGAGCAGACAAAGCTCTTTCAGCGTTTGCCCGATCATCTGGCGCAGATGGCACTCTTTGCCGTCAACACCGGATGCCGGGATGCTGAAATCTGCAATCTGCGGTGGACCTGGGAAGTGAAGTTGCCGACCTTGAATACGTCGGTGTTCATTGTCCCAGGGAGCTTCGTGAAGAACGGTGATGAACGGTTGGTGGTGCTGAACCGAGTGGCGCTCTCCGTCACGGACGCGATGCGCGGTAAACACGCGACGCACGTGTTCAGTTACCAGGGCAAACCGGTCCAGCGCATGTTGAACGGGGCATGGTTGAGAGCTCGAAAGGCAGTTGGGTTACCCCAAGTTCGGGTCCACGATTTGAAGCACACATTTGGGCGGCGCCTCCGTGCGGCGGGTGTGAGTTTCGAGGATCGGCAAGATCTGTTGGGACATCGTGCCGGGCGCATCACCACGCATTATTCAGCAGCGGAACTGTCTCGTTTGATCGAGTCCGCGAACACGGTGTGTGATCGCGGCGCGCGGCAGGAACTGGTGGTGTTGCGTCGACTTAGCGTCAGCTAGCTCACGCAAAATTCACGCAAAGTTTTTTGCAGCGCGTGAAGCGTGTCGTAAGTATTTGATTATGGTGGCCAGGGGCAGAATCGAACTGCCGACACGCGGATTTTCAGGGCCAATAAAATCAATAAGTTACTGATTATTCTAGAATTGGGGAAATTAGGATAAATTAGCTAAAAACATGTTGATTCAATAGGTTAGAGCAGCTTCGCGTAGATCGCGGAATTTTGGCACTGTACCGCTACTGTACCTGAGGTATTAAGGCCGCCGATCGGCCCGCGAACCTCAATCGTTCACATACACCCACAGCGCCGCCATGCGATTTATCTCTATAGGCGCTCGATTCGCCTAATATCCATTGCAAGTCTGCAAAACGGCGACGATGTCGATATTTTGTCATATCGCTGGCGATATCCTAAACTAAATTATGCGCGTGGTACTGGATACCGATGTCGTGGTGGCAGCCTTTCGTAGCGAGCGTGGCGCTTCACGCCAATTGTTGCTGGAGGCTCTCGATGGACGCTACACGCTGCTGGTCTCGACGACGCTATGGTTGGAATACGAGGCGGTGCTCACCCGGCCATCGCAATTGACGGCGATGCGAATGACAGCGCGAGAAGTGAGGGACGCACTGGCGGCGCTCGCGACAGTCGCAGAGCAAGTCCTCGTTCACTATTTGTGGCGGCCAGTGCTG
>JAYUEZ010000272.1:0-1925 GCA_043738965.1 Gammaproteobacteria bacterium | reverse complement strand
GCGAGATTGATCGAGACCGTTGACTTCCCGACGCCGCCTTTGCCGCTAGTCACGGCAAGGACTCGGGTGGCCGGGGGTGCGGCGTTCGTGGCGAGTGCGATCACACATGCTCCTTACGCGCAAAGGCTTGTTCGAGAATGGCCGACGGCACGGGCTCCGTGCGCCGCTCAGCCCCAGTCAACACGCGTTGCAGAAACGCGCGTTTCGAGACTGACTCAAGGTCATCGGGAACTTGTTGGCCGGCGGTGATATAGGCCAGCGGCAATGCGCTTTCGAGTAATAACGACAACGCGGGCCCGAGGACCGCCGCTTCATCAAGCTTGGTTAAGCAGCAGCCAACGAGATTGAGACCCGCAAGCGGCGCGACCAGGCGCGATAGCGAGAGGTAATCAGTGGTCGCGGCGGCGACCAAATAACATTGCACGGGATCCGGTAACCCATAGAGTGCGATCAGACTTTCGCGGAACTCGGGGGTGTGCGGCGCGAACCCTGGCAAATCGATGATCACGAGCGCCTTATTCGAGACTTCGGCTAAGCGTTCTGGCAGGGCTTCGAAACTCGTCACGGCCTCGACTTGAATGCCGAGCAAGCGGCCAAAGGTGCGTAGTTGGTGATGGGCGCCGAGCCGTTGGTCGTCGGTGGAGATTAACGCCACCTCCTGCGCACCATGGGTCAAGGCGTAGCGTGCCGCGAGTTTACTCGCGAGCGTGGTTTTACCAACGCCGGTGGGCCCGCATAACGCGACGTGACCACCACGCCGCAGAATCGGATCGTCCAGCACCTGGAGACGGGCTTCGATCACGCACATCACGGCATGCCAGGCGGCATCGTAGTCAGCACTGTCACCGATTTCGGCGACTAATTTGCCGCCGAGCTGCGGCGCCACCCCTAATTGCGTCAGCCCGCGCAGCACGCGCGAGCGGGTCGGATGGCGCGCGCGGAAATCATGCCACGCAAAGCCGGACAGCTGCTGCTCCAAAAGATCCTTGATGCCGGTCAGTTCACGTTGCATCTGCGCGAGGGTCTGCGGATTGGTCCACAAACCTTCGGGGTGAGTTGGCGGCTCATTGGGTGCACTGGATGTCGCGGCTTCAACCCGCGGCACAGCTTTAGGATCGGTCGTTCGTGAAGTCTCTTTGGTCGTGGTGGCGAAACGTTTCACCAACGCCGTGTCCACTTCGCCCGAGCCCGTGATCAACTCCACGCCGCCGTCGACTTTGCGGTTCGACAAGATCAACACATCGGAGCCCTCTTCATGCCGCACCATCTCGAGCGCGGTGCGCGTGTTGACGGCAAAATAGCGACGGACTTTCATGGGCTTTCGACCTCGAATTTATGCTTCATGTCTACCTGGTCTTCTCGGGTGCATCACCGACACTGGCGATAATGCGGATCTGTTTCGAATCCGGCACTTCGTTGTAACTCAGCACGTGCATCCCCTTGATGTTCTGCTTGACGAAGCGCGCCAAAAATTCGCGGAGCACCGCCGGCACCAACAAAATCGACGGTTGCCCGGCTAATTCTTGCCGCTCGTGCGTCTCGCGCAGCGACTGCGCGAGACGACTCGCCAAGCCGGGTTCGATCGCCGCACCGGCTTCGTTACCGCCCTCAACTAGACGCTGCAATAACTGTTCCAGCGAATAGTCGAGCGTCACGACGGTGAGTTCGTCGCCCAAACCGTTGATCTGCTGAATGATGAGTCGCGACAAGGCCTCGCGCACCCAACCGGTCAACGCGACCGGGTCTTGACTCTTCGGCCCACGCTCCGCCAAAACTTCGAGGATGGTCCGTACATCGCGCACCGGAATTTGTTCGCGTAAAAGGTTTTGCATCACCCGCACCACGGTGCCCACGCCAACCACCTTGGGTACTAAATCCTCGACCAGTTTGGGGCTGGTCTTCGCCAGGCCTTCTAAAAGCTTTTG
>JAYUEZ010000271.1:0-5124 GCA_043738965.1 Gammaproteobacteria bacterium | reverse complement strand
TCCTCAGCTGCCCGCGGTTATTCTAACCGCGATGTCACATATGTCCTTAACGAACATAGCTTTGTCCGTTTTTGCAGGGCGTGTTGTGAAATTTGCGTTTTTCGCATGGGCTGCGACACATGCACCGCGACTCTTGGGTAAAATCACCGGCCTTAAACGAGAGCTGAAACAATTCGAGATCGCCGAATCCAGTGAAACGGCGACTCGTACCGAACAAGAATATCCTTAGTGGAAACACTGAATTCAGCGAGTACAAGGAAACATAAAAGGAATGGTAGCTCGAGGTAAATTGCGGATCATGTAGCCTATCGAACGCCTAACTTAAGCCGGTAATCGCGGGTCGCAAAATCTTGGCGCGGTTCGCGATTTTCATTTAGAAATCGAACAGTTCCAGCAACAAGGCCGACCGGAATCCATGATAAATTCACAACCCATGAACGCTTCGCGTAACGTACTCGGTAGCACAATTTTCTTCAGCCGCTGGCTACAGGCACCGCTTTATTTCGGTTTAATCGTCGCCCAGGGCGTGTACGTATACCACTTCATGTTGGAGCTCTGGCACCTGATCGCCAAAGCGACCAGCATCACCGAAAACGAACTAATGTTGACGGTGTTAGCGTTGATCGATGTGGTAATGATTGCGAACTTGTTGGTGATGGTCATTGTCGGTGGTTACGAGACTTTCGTCTCGCGGCTTAATTTGCAAAACCATCCCGACGAGCCGGAATGGCTATCTCATGTGAACGCGGGCGTACTAAAAGTTAAACTCGCGACGGCTCTGATTGGAATCTCATCGATTCACTTGCTGCAAACGTTCATCAATAGCAGCAATTTGCCGCAGCATGTGATGATGTGGCAGGTAATCATCCACCTGACTTTCGTCGTATCCGCGGTGATCATGGCGTGGACTGATCGCCTCTCATCCATGCCCATCTTGCGTTCGAGCGACACCGCGCACTAACGCACACGCACTATAGGCGCGCCCGCGTCCCGGACAAGATGATTGTGGAGATGCATTTCGGGACATCCACGAATTTGTTGAAGCGAGCAGTTGGGATCCCCTTACTCTGATCCGGGGACAGACCTTCAGGCGTGTGGTTTTCGCTCCTCCGGCGCGCTCGTGGAGGAGTTGCGTGCCTCGCCTCATTGCGAGCCTCCTGTTTCGGGTCGAAACTGCAGATGGACCCTGAACCGACTAGAGTTTAGTCGAGACCTTGTCGAAGCCGCGTGGCCGCTGACTCCTCTGGTGCGTTTTACGGCCCGGTTGCGAGATTGGTTCCGGTCGCGGACGAGTGCACATTTCACGCGCAGGCCGTGCCGGATTCAGCGGGGCAGGGCCGGGGGAAAAGCCGCTCCGAGTGTTCTTAAAAAGTCGAGCCGGCTTTCCGCCAATTCAACCCGCGATCAGTCGGTCGATTTCAACCGCTAGCGCTACCGCATCGTTACTGAAGTAATGCGTGTGCGCACCGGCGCCGAGGCAGAATTCCGTGCGATCGCCAGCGCGCTGTGCTTCCACCTTGCCATCGGCCCCCAGCGCCGCCACTCGAAAACGCGCGGTGGCGCCAGGCGGCGTCCAGATGAAGCGGCCCACGTAGTCGCCCGAACGATAGGCATTGACCCATTCGGTTGCACCGAGGTCGGCAGCGGTCGGCGTTGCCGTCGCGAAGCCCGCTTCGTTCGAACCCATCCATCCGTACAGAAGCGGAAAACGCTCTGCATACAGATCCCGCAGCGGGCAACCCACGGTGATCAGCGAAACCGGAATCGTGCCGACGATGCCGGAAAGACGCCGCTGCACATGCAGGTAGCGCAGCAGGTCGGCACTGATCACGGTGCCCTGGCTGTGCGACACGATCACGATGCGCTTGTAGCCCGCGTTGCGCAGATAGGTGAGCAGCGAAGTAAGGCGCGAGAAGATGCGCGCCCGCGGCGGCTGACGGTTGGGCGGATCGCCGAAGTAGTTGTCGATGTCGAGCACCGCGTCGATGGCGACGCGCAGCCGGCCGAAGGTCTGCGTGAAGCGGGAACCGAGCGCAGCGATCGTCACGGCGCCGCCGGCCAGCCATTTTCCGGCGGCGACCAGCGAATCCCCCTGAAAATATTCCAGGCTGCCGGCAAGCCAATGCGCAAAGGGGCCCGCCACACCGGCCGAGAAAGCGAATTGCTCGAACACGAAAGCGAGGTACAGCATGCCGCCGCCTATCGCGCCGAGCGGCACGAGCCAGGTGAACGTCTTGCCCAACCGTCGCATCCCGCCGCCAAGCCAGTCGCCGAGCCGCTCCGACCACACGGCCGCGCCGCTCTTCGTGCCGCGCGCATCGAGGTTCTTGCTGGGTGAAAGCTCTTCCAACAGCGCGGGCGCCAGCACCAGCAGCCCGGCGGCGGCGAGCAGCGCGAATGCGAACACCAGCGGCGTGAAAAATCCACCCAGGCTGTGCACGCGATCGTCGAGAAAGATGGCGGCCGAGCGGTAGCCATTGCTAAACAGGAGAGACCGGTAGTTCAGATCGTTCAGGGCGTGCCCGGCGATATAGCTGACGACCGACCACAGCACGAGGCTCAGCACGGCGAAGAGCGCAGTGGAAACCACCATGGTTAGGCGCACCGTATGCAACGACTCCCTGACGCGCCCGTCGCCCGCGCGCCCGAGCCAAAGGCCGAGCAGCAATGCCACGATCTGGACGACGACGAATACCGCCCATACCAGCAGGATCGCGGCGAACAACACTTCGCCGACATTCAACGCCGCCGTGAACATCCATTCACGCTGCGTGGTGATGGACGGCAGCAGATTCCGGGCTTGCACGCACAGCGAGCCTATCGATGCCAGAACCAGCAAGTGGCCGAACACGCGCACGCCATGTGTAACGTGCGCGTAACGCTCGATCAGATACGCACCCAGCAGCTCGACCGCCAGTGCGCTGGCGCCGAAATAGATGAACGGGATCCAGCGATCGGATAGCAGGCAGGTGATAGCCACGGCGAGGCTTGCGACCGCCAGCGTCAGCAGTAAAAACAGTTTCATCCATCGCGCCACGGGCGAGATTTCGCGCAGCCATGCGAGCGCCCCCACCCCGCCCAGCACGATGGCACCAACGCCGAACAGCGCGGCGAACACTTGTCCCTGCTGCTCGGTTGGCACGAATGCCGTCGCACCGAACAGGACCATCAGCAGCATCGTCAACTGGACCAGTGCCGCGGGCGCCTTCATCAACCACGCCAGCCATGCGTGCAATCTCTGCAGCAGGCGCCACGCCCTGCCCCCGCCGGTGCTGAGCGCAATTTGGTCGATCACATCGGCCGCGAGCGTGCTCAAATGGAAGAACAACTGGTAGAGCGCCGACAGTGCGCGAAGGCCGCCCGCGCCGAGACGCGACAGATCGGCCCAGTAGAGTTCGTAGACATCAACGGGACGATCATCGTCTCGGCGGCGCAGCGATACGCGGGTCGATTCGTACAGCGCTTCGCTCTCGGACAACTCGAGGCGGCCCAGGAGATAGTCGTTCAGCGCGATGCCGAGGTCCGGCGATTTTTCTGCGCCAGCCGCAGTCGTGGCTGACGCAGGCTGTTGCGTCTGAAAAAATCCGCTTGGCGTGCCCGGCTTCTGGCGGGATGTTTCGGGTTTCTGCGCGCCGCTGCGTTCTTGCGCCCCGGCCTCTTGCGTACCGCCGCCGGGCACGAGCTTTTCCACCGGCACCAGCACGACGTGCATTTCGCCTTGCGCGTAGCGTGGCGCGCCTTCGCCGCCATGGCACAGCAGCCGCACGATTTCGCGCACTGTTTGGCCGGGCCGCTGATCGGCAATGCCGTGAACGACGACGATAGCAACGTGATCGGCTTCGCTCACCAGCGATTTCGCATCAGGTCTGGTCGTTCGACGAAGCCGGCTTTGGAGTCGCCGGCGATTTCGACAGCGCAGGGACGGATTTGCGCGACTGAACAAGGTACGCATGCATGGTCGGCGCACAGTACCTCCGGGGTATTGGGCGGTCAACGCAAGTTTGCGTCCGATCGTCGCCCGACGACACCGGCGCCGTTTCCCTGGCTCTGGAATTGGACAACCCATGCTGCTTTACAAATCTTCACGTGCGCGAGAACGGCCGTTAATGCGCCGCCATCAGGATGGCGACATCGGGCAATGGTGTCCGACCTACTTCAGTGCCGCTACATCACGCGCCCGACGGGGTCTCAACTGAACGCCTGTCGTTAACGGCCCAGTGGAATATTCGGTACCGGCTGAAGAGATCTGTGAACACTATGGTGGTGCGGTCAAGGTGATCGCGAGCATCGACGATCCGGCGGTGATCAAGAAAATCCTTGAGCACCGCGACCGGCGTGCTGCGCCCGCGACGCCAGCCTTCAGACCGTTCGCCCGCGCGCCGCCGCCACTGGCAGGACCGGGCCTGAAGGGACCAGGCTGATGCTACCGCCTATTCGCATGCAGGGACGCGAAGCGGGCTTGACATCTGGCACGGTGTTACTCGCGCCGATGGGCCTAAGCAGTCGAAATTTCCTGGAAGAAAATACCCGTGGCGCGCGTCCAGTGAAATTCCAGGGTAAACGGCCGTCGTCCCTCGCGACCGTTCCGGTTGCAGCGTTCGAATTCAACTGCAGCGGGGCTCGATTGCGGCGAATAGGGCGGTTATCTTTCCTATACGCGCGAGACGGCGGCGCTCTACGAGATGAAAGCTGGCGGCTTGTCCCTAAAGGTGAAAAATGGGCGCTATCGTCGCCCCCCACTGACGGCGGAAACGTTGCGCGCGCTCGGCGCCTATCGCCCGCTGCTCAAGTGATGCCGGTATCCAGATAAGCCTGACGCCAAGCGTCTGGATTCCTAATGATCAAGACGCTCACTGCAGCGCTTTTCGCGGTAGCCATCGGAGCTTTCCTAGATTGACAACCCCCACTATCAAAACTACCGTCAGGATTCGATTTGCCACCCGTGACACAGGGGGCTCAGCCACGCCCCACGAGGGAACCAATGTCGACTACTTTATCGATGTTACCGACTGAATTCGCCGATCTCGAACGATTCGCCGCGGAATGGGCACTGCCAGCGGAGCGCGCGCGAAACCAGTTCCGGGTTCAGCGTTCGATGGCTGAACTGGAAGACTACTACCAGAC
>JAYUEZ010000270.1:0-1926 GCA_043738965.1 Gammaproteobacteria bacterium | reverse complement strand
AAGTGTGGTAAATCGAGTCCCAAACCGAGCATCAAATGTTCAAACGAATTGGAATAGTCGCCAAAGGTTCGGACGAATCGGTGCTAAGCGCCGTCGCCGGAGTCAGCCTCGTCCTCGCCCGGCATGGCGCGGATTACGTGGTTGAGGGAGTGCCGGCCGACTATTGTCACGCGCGTGGAATGCACCGAGTCGAAGGCGCGGCGGTGGTTGACGATCGGGATTTGGTCATCGCAGTCGGCGGCGATGGTACTTTGCTCCGCGCCGCGCAACTTGCCTTTCCGCGCAACGTACCGTTGCTCGGCGTCAATCTTGGTCGTTTAGGGTTTCTCGCTGATTTGTCCTTGCACGAGGTCGCGACCGGCCTTACCCGAATTCTAGACGGCGCCTATGCGACCGAAGAGCGGTTCGTCCTGCGTTGCGAAATTTGGCGGGGAGCGACGCGAGTCGCCATGGGCCATGCACTGAACGATGTCGTGATTCAACGCTGGAACACGACGCGCTTGATTACGCTCCATACCCACGTCGACGGCCGCTTTGTCCACACCCAGCGCTCGGACGGCATGATCATCTCCACGCCGACCGGCTCGACCGCCTACTCATTATCCGGCGGCGGCCCCATTTTGTACCCGGCGCTCGCCGCGGTGGTGTTGGTGCCAATTTGTCCGCACACCCTCACCAATCGGCCGATCGTTCTCGCCAACACTGCGCACGTCGAAATCGAGGTCGCGACTGATCACACCGATGAATCGCGCGTAACCTGTGATGGCAACGCGCTGCCCAGCATTCAGTCTGGCGACCGTATCCGGATTACCAAGCATGACCAAGGCGTGCGCTTGATCCATCCCGCAGACCATGATCACTTTGCGATATTGCGTGCTAAGTTGCAGTGGGGCCAAGGACCATGCTGAAGGCGCTCACGATTCAAGACCTAGCCATCGTTCGCCATCTCGATCTGGAATTTCATGCTGGCCTGACCGTCATCACCGGCGAGACCGGCGCCGGCAAATCGATCGTAATCGAGGCGCTTGGACTCGTGCTAGGCGATCGCGCGGATTCGATGCTCGTGCGTTCGGGCGCCCCGAAGGCAACGATCAGCGCGACCTTTGAGATCTCGGCGCGGCCGGCCTTGCTCGAATTCTTGACCGATAACGGACTCGACACCGAGACCGATTGCATTTTGCGCCGCGTGATCGGAAGTGACGGTCGCTCGCGGGCGTTTTGCAACGGCGCACCGGTCACCGTCCAGGTATTAAAGGATATCGGCGCACATCTCGTCGATATTCATGGACAACACGAACATCATTCGTTACTGCAACGTGCCGAACAACGGCGCTTGTTGGATCAATACGGCGAACTCTTGTCGCAAGTCGCGACTGTCCGTGCGGCCTTTAGCGAATGGCGCACGTGTTGCGCTGAACTTAACACCTTAACCGGCGGTGAAACCGACGCCGCGGCGCGCGCTGATTACTTACGTTTTCAAATGGAAGAACTCAATGCCGTTGGCGTCAGCGGCGACGTGCTCGCCGGCCTTGACGCCGAACACCGGCGCTTGGCACATGGCCAGCGCCTGCGCGAGGGTTGTGAAGAAATCGCGAGTCGCGTCTTTGACCATGAACGGGCCGCGTATCGCGTTCTCAATCGGGCGCGTAACACGGTGCGCGAATTGACTGCGGTCGATGGAAATCTACGCGGGCTAGCGGATAATTTTGATCAGATCCTCATCGGCTTGAGCGAAGCCGAACGCGATCTCGCGCACTATCGGCAGCAGCTCGGCGCGGACGATCCGGTGGCCCTTCAGCGCTTGGAACAACGCCTCCAGCAGGTGCATGACCTGTGTCGCAAGCATCGCTGCGACTCCAACGCGTTGCCGGCCTTGCTCATTCGTCTCAACGAAGAATTGACGAACTTGGAATCGCGCGGCACGCG
>JAYUEZ010000269.1:0-5125 GCA_043738965.1 Gammaproteobacteria bacterium | reverse complement strand
GCCGGGCGAGATTCGCAAGCGTGTTCTGGCGGAATTCTGCTGAGTTGGTATTTAGCGTCGATCGAATGCGACTCATGACGATGTGCTCTCCGGCTCCGTGGCCAATACCACCAACACGGCGCCCTTCTGAAAAGTCTCATTGACTTTCACGTCTACCGTCGCGATGGTCCCGTCACGCGGCGCCGTTAAGGTCATTTGCATTTTCATCGACTCAATCGTCAGCAGCGGATGGCCGGCGCGCACCAGGTCACCCGCCGCGCAATGCACGCTCACGACCACGCCGGGCATGTCGGCTTTCACTCCATTGGCCGCGCCGCCTAGCTGCGCGGCCGCGTTGATCGGATCGTCCACCGTGATCGAGAAGGTCCGCGTCCCGAGTTTGACATGCACGCGATCGCCTTCCTGCACACGCCATAAGTGAAACGCTTCGCCATCGATAGTCACGACTGTGCTGTCGTCGGCGCCTGCGGTCTCGGTGACGGTGCAGGTTTGATCTCCGACCCGGCAGGTCAAGGCCGGGCGGCGCGCCAGGATCGTAATCGTGGTCGGTGTGCCATCAAGTACTAGCTGTGTGCCCATTTAATTCCGCCAGTGGCCGATCGAGGCGTGCGGTTCGGGAATATCAAACGCCATGCGGCGAAATTCGTCGGTGGCGAGTGCCGCGGCGAGCAAGACCGCGGCGCGCGCCCGAGTTGCTACCGGTGCTGCACCGAGGCTTGGAGCATGTTCGACGACGAATCCCGTGTGTAGGTGGCCGGCGATAAACGCCGGATGCTCGAAGATCCGGGTGAGGTAGTCGACGTTGGTGTCAACGCCAAGCAGCACCAGATCGTGGAGGGCCTGACGCATCCGTGCGATGGCTGCGCCACGATCGACGCCATGACACACCAGTTTCGCGAGCATCGAATCAAAGGCGGCACCGATCGCCAGTCCTTCGGTAATGCCGCCGTCGAACCGCACGCCGTCCGCGTGCGGAATGCGCAGACGTTTAATGTTTCCGGTCGCCGGCCGGAAATCATGTTCCGGCTGCTCGGCGCAAATCCGACATTCGATCGCATGGCCGCGTTGCTGCACCTGGTCTTGGGTCAGCCACAGAGTTTCGCCGTTGGCAATTCGGATCTGCGCGGCGACTAGGTCGATCCCGGTGACAGCTTCGGTGACGGGATGTTCGACCTGTAGCCGAGTGTTCATTTCCAAAAAATAAAACTCGCCGTCCGGTGCGAGGATAAATTCTACGGTGCCAGCGTTGCGGTACTTAGCGGCGCGGGCCAAGTTGACGGCGGCCTGACAGATCCGATCCCTAAGCGCCGGCGGTAAATTCGGTGCGGGTGTTTCTTCAATGATTTTTTGAAAACGCCGTTGCACCGAGCATTCGCGTTCAAATAAGTGCACAAGCTGACCGGTGCCGTCGCCCAACACCTGGACTTCAATATGTCGCGGCCGTTCGACATAGCGTTCGGCATAGATTCTGCCATCCGCGAAGTAGCGTATCGCGGCCGCGGCGGATTGTTCTGCACATCCGCGTAATTCGCTGGCGGCGCCGACGATGCTCATTCCTTTGCCGCCGCCACCGGCCGCGGCCTTGATCAACAAGGGAAAGCCCAGTGCCGAGGCAGCTACCACGAATTCGTCCAGCGTCCCGGTTTGGGTACAACTCGGCGCCACCGGCACGCCGTGCTGAACCGCGAACTCGCGGGCGCGGATTTTATCGCCCATGAGGTCGATCACCTGCGGCTGCGGACCAATGAACGTGAGACCCGCTCCTTCTACCGCCGCGGCGAAGCGTGCGTTCTCGGCCAAAAAGCCGTAGCCCGGGTGCACCGCATCCGCGCCGGTGGCGCGCGCGGCGGCGAGCAATTGATCAACGTCGAGATAGGCCGCGGTGGGTGCGTCGGCTAACAATTCAACTTGTGCGTCGGCCGCCGCGACATGCGGCGCGGCGCGATCCACGAAGTGGTAAACCGCAGTCGTCCGCAGGCCAAGCGCGCGCGCCGTGCGCTGGATGCGGCAAGCGATTTCGCCGCGATTCGCGATCAGAATAGTGGTAATCGGCATGAAATTACGACTTGCGGGAGTGCGGCTGGCACAGTGCTTCCTTGGATACCTGTAAGAGACCGACTGTAGAGGATGCTTGTTCTCGTGGTCAATCGGCCACTCGCCCGTGAGATTGGTGCGCCGAGCCCGCGCTAGTGAACTAAACGTACCCGGCGCGTGCTCAATTCTTTAGAATCAGTATTCCGCATTCTAGGTCGAGGCTGTCATGAGTGAGTTTGAGATCACAGACCGAAATGCAGTCATGCGATATCCGAAGCGTGGCGCTTATGATCGCGAGACCATTTACCGTATTCTGGACGAAGGCTTGGTGTGTCATGTCAGCTTCGTGCTCGACCATCAGCCCTATCTCATCCCCACCATTCATGCGCGTCTGGCTGATCAGCTACTGGTGCACGGCCTTAAGGGCGGGCGCTTGTTGCAACACATCGCGGCGGGCAACCCGCTTGCCGTCGCTGTGACGCTGTTGGACGGGCTGGTCCTCGCGCGAACAGTCTTCAATCACTCGATGAATTACCGGTCGGTCGTGCTCTACGGCCGCGGTATGGTTATCGAGGAGCGCGCCGCGAAATTGGCTGCACTCGAGCGACTTACCGAGCACGTCTGTCCCGGCCGCTGGGCACATGCACGCTTTCCGACCGAGAAGGAATTGATGGCGACGACAATCGTCGCGGTCGAGATCGAACAAGCTTCGGCCAAAATCCGCCAGGGCCCGCCCGGCGACGCGGGCGATGAGTTAGCGCACCCGGTGTGGGCAGGCGTACTCCCATTGCCAATCATCCCGCAGCCGGCGCTAACCGATCCCAAACAGGCTGAGTCGTTTCCAATCCCAGATTACGTCGCGAATTACCGGCGCTAGGTGGTCGTGCGCTCGGCAGTCAACTGTCAATCAACCACCGACGCCGATGCCGCGGCAACCACGGTGAGCCAACCGGGGTGAGAAGGGACCGCGAGCTCGACACCGAAAAGTCTTGAACCACTGGTCCGGTTGCGTTAGCTTGCGCGCGAATTATGCGGATAAAAAAAATAACGCGGATACCACCTCGGTATCCCTACTCAAGCAGGCGGAGACGGGCCAACAACTTGACCATGCACCCGACATCACCGGCGCACTGTTCCGGTCTCCGCGTCTATTCCACTCGTTCCGCGAACACGGAGACACTGCACTGATCATGGACGCGAAGCCGAAGTCGAATAATATCCGCACCCTTGGACCCGTCACCGATCTCGAACATCATCTACCGAACGAATGGTGGCGCAATCTTTTCAACTCCCTGTATCTTAAGACCGACGGCGATGTGGTCGAGAACGACGACAACACCGTGCGTGAAATCGATGCGGTTATCGCGGCCGCCGGCCTCGATCCGAATGATCGCGTGTTGGATCTCTGTTGTGGGCAAGGGCGCCACTCCTTGGAGTTGGCGCGGCGCGGTTTCAAGAAAGTCCTCGGTATTGATCGCTCGCGTTATCTGGTGAGTCTGGCGCGCCGGCGCGCGCGCGGCGCCGGATTTGACGTGCGCTTCAAGGAAGGTGACGCGCGCAAGTTTTCGGTGCCCGAATCGAGTTTTGACTGCGTGGCCATCATGGGTAACTCGTTCGGCTACTTCGATCGTGAAGAAGATGACCTCGATGTGCTGTCGTCGGTGAAACGCGCGCTACGCTCGGCCGGC
This sequence comes from Gammaproteobacteria bacterium, assembly GCA_043738965.1. Taxonomy (GTDB): domain Bacteria; phylum Pseudomonadota; class Gammaproteobacteria; genus CAIKBL01. Next base: position 1,403 of record JAYUEZ010000269.1, on the reverse strand, counting down.
AAACTGGTGCTCGATTTGATGGACGGAGATTGGATGCGTCAAAACTTCGAGCGTCGCTCGTGGGAATGGATCGACGATAACCAATTTGTGTGCCGCGAACGTTCGTTATCGGCTGATCGCGCGCGCATGATTTCGCGCGAAGTGGTGGTCCACGCCGAAAAAGGCGTCATTGCCGATCAGTTCTACGCCGAGCGGCTTTATTCGCGCGACCTCATCAAGAAATTGCTGGAAGAAGCAGGTTTCAGCGAGATTAGGTTCCATGGCTCGATGGAAGCGCTGTCAACGCGCAATGCGGATCTCGGCATGATGGCGCATCGTAATTTTATTTCCGCCGTCGCGCCGCCGAAAATGGTGACCAAGAAACGTCGCGACGTGCTGTATCCCGATGTGACCGTGCTGCTCGGCGATCCTCGACTACCGGATGACGTGAAGCGTAACGGCGTCTTCAATCCGGAAGACATCGACACCGTCAGTCGCCTGCAGAGCGCGCTGGCGGAGTTACCGGGGTATACGTTCACGTACCTTGATAATCACAACGCGTTTTTAAATGAACTCCGCAACCGCCATTCAACGTTCGTGCTCAATCTGTGCGACGAGGGCTACAACAACGATGCGTTGAAAGAGCTACACGTGCCGGCGCTGCTCGAAATGCTCGGGATCCCGTACACCGGCGCCGGCCCCGCCGCGCTCGGGCTGTGCTACAACAAGGCGCTGGTGCGCGCCGCCGCGGAGTCGTTCGATATTCCGGTACCGCTCGAATCGTTGTTCGATCCCGATGATCAAGGAGGAACCTTACCGTCGATCTTCCCGGCGCTGATCAAGCCCTGCCTCGGCGACAGTAGTCTCGGCATCACGCAACACGCGGTGGTCAATAATACCGAGGAGGCCGTGGCCTACTTGTCGGAGTTGCGTAACCTGCTGCCCGGGCGACCCTTGCTGGTTCAAGAATTCTTGCCGGGTCGCGAATACACCGTGGCGTTGATCGGCAATCCTGGCTTTGGTTACACGGTGTTGCCATTGCTCGAGGTGGATTTCAGCAATTTGGATCCTAAATTGCCACAGATCCTGAGTTACGAATCCAAGTGGTGCCCCGATTCGCCGTATTGGAACGATATCGAGTACAAACAAGCCGAAATCGAGGATGACCTGCGCCGCAAGATGGTCGATTGGTCCATCACCTTGTTTGAGCGCTTGGGCTGCCGCGATTACGCACGCATCGATTTTCGGACCGATGCCAACGGTCAGGTGAAACTGCTCGAGGTTAACCCGAATCCCGGCTGGTGTTGGGACGGTAAGATGAATTTGATGGCCGGCTACGGTGGTTACCGCTATGCCGATTTTCTGCGCATGCTCATCGAAGCAGCGCAGCTACGTTGCGCTAATCCCAAGGAATGGCGTAACCT
>JAYUEZ010000268.1:0-5130 GCA_043738965.1 Gammaproteobacteria bacterium | reverse complement strand
GTTTCAAATAACGGCTGATACCGGTGATCGTGCCGCCGGTACCGACCCCCGCGATCACGACGTCGACTTTGCCGTCGGTCGCCGCCCAAATTTCAGGACCCGTGGTCTTCGCGTGAATCGCGGGATTCGCGGGATTTTGGAATTGCTGCGGCATGAAATAGTGACGCGGATCGCTCGCCACGATTTCTTCAGCCTTGGCGATGGCGCCATTCATGCCTTTCGCGCCTTCAGTGAGCACCAAGTTGGCGCCAAATGCTTTCAAGACTTTGCGCCGTTCCAAACTCATCGTCTCCGGCATCGTCAGCGTGATTTTGTAACCGCGCGCCGCGCACACGAAGGCCAGCGCAATTCCCGTGTTGCCGCTCGTCGGCTCCACCACTTCCATGCCTGGCTTCAAGACGCCACGCGCTTCGGCATCCCAAATCATCGCCGCGCCGATTCGGCATTTCACCGAATAGGCCGGGTTGCGCCCCTCGATTTTGGCCAACACCAACACGTTATTTTGTGGGACTACTTTATTTAGCTTCACCAGTGGCGTGTTGCCGATCGACAACGAGTTATTCTCAAAATAATTCATAGCGAGCACCTGAGCTGCATGTCGAGAGGATTTAGTATTGCGCGGCCACGCGGGGTTGCCGGTCGTCGGCAACGATGCTACGCCGGGCCAGTCGCACCCGGCAAGTGATGGTCGAATTCGCTGGCAAAGCACTTGCCGCGCAAAGTCGATCGCGACCTAGCACGTCACCGCCGAGCCTAACATCGACTGCTCCTTTCGGCGTATAGTACGGCCGCGCACGCCGCATGCGCGGCGCTTTGGAATAACGAACTCGTCACGCGCACCCCTTAAGCTTATAGCTGCTGGCTCCGAGGCAATCCATTCCATGCGTTTAACACCAAGACCATCCTGGCCTCGCTTGGTGATCATGTCCGGCCTGATGGCCGTTGCCGCACCACTCGCCGCGCGCGACCTCTTGACCCTCGGCTGGCTAGAACGGATCCGGCTCGAGCCGTGGGATTTTGTCGCCAAGGCCAAGCTCGATACCGGCGCCAAGACCGCGGCGATCCATGCCACGAATATCGAACGCTTCGACAAGAATGGTCAAAAATGGGTCCGTTTCAAATTGGCGCTGGACCATCGCGATCCGCAAAGTGAGACCTTCGTCGTCGAGCGTCCGTTGGAGCGCGATGTCGCGATTAAACTGCGTGGGAAAACCCAAAACAAGGATACGCGCCCGACCGTGAAGCTTGAATTCTGTATCGGCGGAGCGCGCTACCAAGCGCTATTTACGCTGGTAAATCGGCGCAAATTCAATTATCCGGTATTGCTTGGTCGGCGTTTTCTCGCCGCCATCGCGGTGGTCGACCCGGCAACTAAATACAACGCGGAACCCACCTGTCCGAAGTCAAAGGATCATTGAAGGAAATGGCTTAAGTGCGAGCGTCGGCCGTTTTCATTTGGGCGTTTTTCTTTGCAAGCCTCGGCCTCGGGATTGCCTATCTCAAAGTAACCCGCCTCGCCATACCACTCGATCCCGCGGCCGAAGCCACGGTGTGGGATGTGGAAGCCCGAGTTGCCTTCGAGGGCCATGGGCAACCCGCCAAGGTGAAGCTCACATTGCCGAACGCGCCGCGTGGCTTTGCCGTACTCGACGAAGATTTTGTATCGCGCAGCTACGGTCTCGCCGTCGGCAAACCCAAAGACGGTGCGCGTCACGCGGTGTGGACCGTGCGCCGCGCTCGCGGCACCCAGGCGCTCTACTATCACATCAAGGTCTATCCGAAGCACGGTGACGCGGCGATTGTCGATGGGCCGCCGCCGACGGTCCCCGAAGTCCCGCAATTCATCGAGCCACTGGCGTCCGCGGTCGACGGGGTGCTGCAACAAACGCGCGAACAATCGGCCGATGTCGTGACTTTCTCGAATTTGTTGCTCGCGACCCTGGCCAACTCGAAGGATCAAAACGTCGAGCTCATCCGCAAATCCGCGACCGTCGACGAGTGGCCAATGCTTCTCACGCGGATCTTGGCCGGCGCCAGAATTCCGAGCCGGATTGTTTATGGCTTGGCGCTCGACAGCGAATTCGTCGAACGCAACCTCGTACCCTGGCTCGAAGTCCATAACGGCGAACACTGGCAGGGGTTTGATCCCGCGACTGGCGCCGAAGGCTATCCGCAAAATTTTTTGACTTGGTCTTACGAAAACCCAACTGTGGTAGAAACCGATGGCGTCAAACACGTTCAAGTGACCTTCGCCGCCGCGCGCACGCCGATGACGCAAATAAGCGTCGCGCACAAGGTCGAATCCAAATTCGATACCGGCCTGCACGCCATGTCGCTCACGGCACTGCCGGTGCGCACCCAAAATGTTTATCGCGTGTTGCTGATGGTACCGCTCGGCGCGCTGGTCATCGTGGTCATGCGCATGGTGGTCGGCGTGCCTACGTTTGGAACATTCATGCCGGTGCTGGTCGCGTTGGCGTTTCGCGAGACGCGGCTGGCCGCCGGGATTGCGCTATTTTTTATCGTCGTATCAGCCGGCCTCGCCATTCGGGTCGCGCTCGCGAAATTACGGCTATTACTGGTGCCGCGGCTCGCGAGCGTGCTGGTGATCGTGATCGGCATCATGCTCACGATCAGCTTGCTCAGCACCAAACTTGGCATCGAACAGGGGCTATCGATCGCGCTCTTCCCGATGGTGATTTTGACCATGACCATCGAACGCATGTCCATCACCTGGGATGAACGTGGCCCACTGACGGCGATCAAGGAATTTATCGGGAGCTTAGTGGTGGCCATCGGTGGTTATTTCGCCATGACCGAACCGCATCTAATGTACTTGATGTTCGCCTTTCCTGAGTTGCTGTTCGTGATTCTTGCCCTATGTTTGATGTTCGGCGCGTATACCGGGTATCGACTGAGCGAAATTTTTCGCTTTAAAGATCTCGCTAAAGGCTGAGCGGCGCGTGTTTCGGATCTGGTCGAACCTACGCCAGCGCGGCATCCTCGGCATCAACGCCCGCAATCGCGCGTATGTCATGCGGCAGAACCCGCGCCACCACTATCCGCTGGTCGACGACAAGCTAAAAACCAAGCGACTCGCAATCGAAGCCGGCATCGCGGTGCCCGAGCTTCATGGAGTACTAGCAACCGAGCATGATTTGGGTGGCTTGGGCCAACTGCTGGCGCCGCATCTGGAATTTGTGATCAAACCCGCCCATGGTTCCGGCGGTAGCGGCGTGCTCGTGATCGATGGTCGACGCAAGGACTTATTTGTAAAGCCCGATGGCCGTGGACTGCCGCTCGTTGAAGTGAAGTATCACGCCTCCAATATTTTGAGCGGCATCTACAGCTTGGGCGGCGTACCGGATCGCGCGATGATTGAATACCGCGTGCGGGTCGATCCCATCCTCGACCCCGTCAGTTACCAAGGCGTGCCGGACATTCGCCTGCTGGTCTATCGCGGCGTACCGGCGATGGCGATGGTGCGTCTCCCCACGCGCCTCTCCGACGGCAAGGCCAACTTGCATCAAGGGGCGGTGGGAGTGGGCATTGATATCGCAACGGGCCAGACGCTGCAGGGCGTGTGGCAAAACCGCATGGTGACCGAGCACCCAGATTTCGGCACTCCGCTCGCTGGCCTCGCGATTCCGAACTGGCCGCGTCTGCTCGAACTGGGCGCGCGGTGTTTTGAACTGACGGGGCTCGGATATTTAGGGGTCGATATCGTCCTCGACCGCGTCCACGGCCCTCTTTTGCTCGAACTCAACGCACGACCGGGGCTCGCGATTCAAATCGCGAATCGCCAAGGCCTGACCACGCGACTCGACACCATCGATAAGCACACACCCATGCACAAGACGCCCGCGGACCGCGTGGTGTGGGCCGTCGAGCGCTTTGGCGCCGCACAGTCGTAGCGAAGGGCGAGTGCCGGGTGTGCGCGACGGCCGCCTCACCCGGGACAAGACTTTCCGTGGGACGCCGATCTAGGCGTCATCCTGATCTGGGCCATGACACCGCTCGCGATCAAATGGCGTGGCAACGGGCCGGGCTTCATGTTTGGTGTCACGTCACGGATGTGCATCGGCTGCCTTTGCGTCTACACACTGCTGCGGCTGCACGGCGTTGTCCTGCGCGGCTTATTACTTCACACGAGCTGGGCCGGGCGCGCTTGGCTTGACAACCCAGGGGCAGTCGTTTGGGATAGGCGCGAGCTTCAACGCGGAGTAGACCCATGCACGTCAACCAACACGCAACGATCCCAACTCATCATTTACCGGGCCTCGAACATCAAACCCTCGCCGGTCGCCGCGACGGCTTGAAGTCGTTTGAAATTTGGCGTCAGACCATCGCACCTAAGTCAGCGACGCCGGTTCATTGTCACGATTGCGACGAAGTTATCGTGGTGTTGCGTGGCCGCGCCGAATGTCGCGTCGGCGATCAGGTGTTGCCATTCAATGCCGAGGAATCGTTGGTGATTCCGAGTGGCGTGGTGCATCAAATCGTAAATCCGGGCGATGAAGATCTCTACATCATGGCCACGCTTGCGATGGCGCCCGTCCAGGTAAAAGCCGCCGACGGCACACCGATGCCATTACCGTGGAACGCCTAGAACAAAACTGATGCGCAAAATTACGACCGCCAAAGTTCCCGGCGCGCCGCGCCTCGCCTATAGCGAGGCCGGTCAGGGATCCGTGGTGGTGTTCATGCATGGCATTGGCGGCAACCGTAGCAACTGGGACGAGCAGGTTGCGCATTTTGGCGAGCGTTACCATGCGGTGGCGTGGGATGCACGTGGTTATGGCGACAGTGACGACTATCCGGATGCTTTAAGTTTTCCAGACTTCGCCGCCGATTTACATCGGCTACTCGATCATTTGGCAGTACCTGCCGCGCATTTGGTTGGGTTGTCGATGGGCGGACGGATCGCGCTCGATTTTTATGAACAAGCGCCCCAGCGCGTGTTGAGTCTGGGCCTGGTCGATACCTTCCCTGGTTACGATGATTCCTTCACGGCGGAGGCTCGCGAAAAATTTATCCGTCTGCGTAAGCAACCGCTGCTCGAAGGCAAGGAGCCACGCGATATCGCGCCAGTCGTCGCGAAAACCCTCATCAGCCCGAGCGCGACTCCCG
>JAYUEZ010000267.1:0-13646 GCA_043738965.1 Gammaproteobacteria bacterium | reverse complement strand
CTCGTGATCAATTCGCTGTACAGCAATCGCGATATCTTTCTGCGCGAACTTATTTCGAACGCCTCGGACGCAATCGAAAAACTGCGCTTTAGCGCCTTATCCGACGAAACCCTCTACGAGGGCGACGCGGAACTCGTCATTGAGATCGAGTTCGATACGACCAACAAAACCGTGACCGTCCGCGATAACGGCATTGGCATGTCGCGGGACGATGTGATCGCGCATCTCGGCACTATTGCCAAGTCGGGGACCAAGGAGTTTTTTGGCGCCCTAAGTGGCGACGCGCGGACGGATTCGCAGCTCATCGGTCAATTTGGCGTCGGCTTCTATGCGGCATTTATTGTGGCCGACCGGGTTACCGTCAACTCGCGTCGCGCCGGATCTGATCACGCCGCCGGCGTGCGCTGGGAATCGAGCGGCAAGGGCGAGTTCACGGTCGAAGAAGTCGCGCTGTCACGCCGCGGCACTGAAGTCATTTTGTACCTCAAGGATGACGCCACGGAGTACGCGGATGCATGGCGTTTACGCGGGCTTATCAAAAAATATTCCGATCACCTCTCGACTCCGATCCGCATGCTGGAAACCGGCGAAGGCAAGACCGGATGGGAAACGGTCAATAGCGCGACCGCGTTGTGGTTGCGGAACAAGCAAGATCTAAGCGACGACGACTACAAGGGCTTTTATAAACACATCGCCCATGACTTCGAGGACCCGCAGGCGTGGAGCCATTCCAAAGTCGAAGGTAAGCTCGAGTACACGACCTTGCTCTTCGTGCCGACCAGGGCCCCGTTTGATCTGTACGAACGCGATGCCAAGCACGGCATCAAGCTCTACGTGCAACGCGTCTTCATCATGGACGACGCCGAACAGTTGCTGCCGCGCTATTTGCGGTTTATTCGCGGTGTGGTTGATACCAAAGACCTCCCGCTCAATGTGTCGCGTGAGATCCTGCAGCGAAACAAGACCATCGACACCATCCGTGCGGCGTCAGTGAAAAAGATCCTAAGTCTGCTCGAGGGATTGAGCGCCGAGGACTACGCGAAATTCTGGAAAACCTTCGGGCGCGTATTAAAAGAAGGCGTGATTGAAGATCATGCGAACCAAGAGCGGATTGCAAAGTTGCTGCGGTTTACGAGCACTTTTCAAGATAAGCCCGAACCCAGCGTGTCGCTGACAGACTATTGTGCGCGCATGCAGGACGGGCAAAAGGCTATCTATTTCCTAACCGCCGAGAATTACGCGACGGCGAAGAACAGTCCACATCTGGAAGTATTTAAGACGCGGAATATCGAAGTTCTGCTGCTCACCGATCCGGTCGACGAATGGATTTCGACCCACTTAACCACCTTTGACGACAAGCCGCTGAAGTCGATCCTTCACGGCAAGCTCGAACTACCGGGCGATGCGGCGCCCGCGGACAGTGACGAGGAGCGCAAGCCGTCGGAATTGGCCGAGCGCATCGCGAAAGCCCTGGACGGCAAAGTTAAAGCGGTGCGTGAATCGCAACGGTTGACGTCCTCCCCAGCGTGTCTGGTCGCCGACGAGTTTGACATGAGTGCTAATCTCCAACGCATCTTAAAATCCGCCGGCCAAGAGGTTCCCCCAACGCAACGCGTGTTGGAAATCAACCTGAATCACCCATTGTTGGCGCGCTTGGCGGCGGAAACGGTGGAGGATAAGTTCGCGGCCTTGGCCTCGGTGGTCTACGAACAAGCGCTGCTCGCCGAGGGCGGGCGCTTGGACGATCCGGCGGCATTCGTGCAGCGCATAAACGAATTGTTGGTCGGCGCCGCTTCGTAACAGCTTCAGGCGCGGTAAGGCGTGAGACAGTGGCGTCAACGGCACGCGCGTTAGTGCTGGAGGCCGAGGCGCGGTTTGTCGCCGCCAATCTCTACTTCGGTCATGGCACCGACAACGCACGCGACGAAGCTGTTTTTCTGATCTTCCATGCGCTCGGATTGCCGTTTGATTGCGACGACGCAGCCTTGGACGCAGCGCTCCCGGCGGGCCGCGTGGCCGCCGCCGAGCGCCTGGTTCAAACGCGGATCAGGACGCGTCGACCGGCGGCCTATCTCACCCAGCGGATGTGGTTTGCTGGGCACGAGTTTTTTGTTGATGAGCGGGTATTGATTCCGCGCTCGCCGATTGCGGAACTCATCGCCGACGATTTCCAGCCGTGGCGCGGCGCCGCGCCCGTCGCGCGGATACTCGATATTGGCACCGGTAGCGGATGCATCGCCATCGCGACGGCTCTGGCTTATCCCGCGGCGCGCGTCGATGCAACGGATATCTCAAACGCCGCGCTCGCCGTCGCGGCACACAATGTTGCACACTATCAATTAGGTGCGCGCGTGCATCTTCATTCCGCGGATTTGTTTCCGCCAGCGCCTCCCGCGCCAAAATCCTACGATTTGATCATTGCCAATCCGCCGTATGTGCCGGCGAGCGACCGCGAAGACTTGCCAGCAGAGTACTTGCACGAGCCGGCCGCGGCGTTGTTCGCCGACGAGGACGGTTTGGCGTTGGTGCGGCGGATCTTGGTCAACGCCGCCAGTTACTTGAATCCCGAGGGCCTACTCGTCATGGATACCGGCGGGAGTTGGCCGGCCATTGATCGCACCTTTGCTTCGTTGGCGTTCATATGGGTTGAACTCGCGCATGGCGGTGACGGAATTTGTGTTTTGAGGCGGCCAGACCTCGAAAAATTCGCGCGTGACTCGCTGGGCTCGCGGTAGAATGGCGCCATTATGTCGGGTAACACTTTCGGCAAATTATTCACGGTGACGAGCGCGGGCGAAAGTCACGGTCCCGCGTATGTCGGCATCGTGGACGGATGTCCACCCGGTCTCGCGTTGTCAGAAGCGGATTTACAGCGCGATCTTGACCGCCGCAAACCCGGGCAATCCCGCCACACCACACAGCGTCGTGAAGACGATCGCGTGAATATTTTGTCCGGCGTGTTCGCGGGGCGCACCACCGGGACGCCGATCGGGTTGTTAATCGAGAACACCGATCAGAAATCCAAGGACTATCAAGCGATCGCCGACAAATTTCGACCTGGCCACGCGGATTATACCTATCGTCAAAAGTATGGCGTGCGCGATCCGCGCGGAGGCGGACGCGCGTCGGCCCGCGAAACCTGCATTCGAGTCGCGGCGGCCGGTATCGCGAAAAAATATTTGCGAGAACGACTCGGCATTGAAGTACGGGGTTACCTCGCGCAACTCGGTGCAGTGGTGCTGCCGTTTGCGGACTGGGCTCAGGTCGAGCAAAACCCATTTTTTTGCGCCAATGCGGTGTGCGTCGCCGAACTCGAACGCACGATGGACGAACTGCGCCGCAGCGGTGACTCGATCGGCGCGCGAATCAATATCGTCGCGAGTCGCATGCCGGTGGGTTTGGGTGAACCGGTGTTCGGTCGTCTCGATGCCGAAATCGCGGCGGCGATGATGGGCATTAATGCCGTTAAAGGCGTCGAGATTGGCGATGGGTTCGCGGTGGTCGGGCAACGCGGGACAGAACACCGAGACGAGCTGACGCCCAAGGGATTTCGTTCGAACCACGCGGGTGGGATCCTCGGCGGGATTTCGAGCGGACAGGATCTCGTGGTGAGCATCGCGTTGAAACCGACGTCGAGTATTCGTCTGCCGGGTCAGACGATTGATGAGCATGGGACTCCGAGCGAAATCGCGACGCTTGGCCGTCACGATCCCTGCGTTGGGATCCGCGCCACGCCAATCGCAGAGGCGATGCTCGCGCTGGTTTTAATGGACCACGTGCTAAGACATCGTGCGCAGAATGCCGATGTGCACTCGACCACGCCCGATATTTGCGCGGCCGAGCGTCAATCGTAAGTTCCTGCGTGCCCGAATCCGGCGCTAATATTGCTCGCGCCGACCCTGCGGTCGCGCTGCAGGAGTTAAGTGAAACGGTACGGGCGGCCGCCAGCGTGCGCACGTCGCTCCGAATTGTCGGCAGCGATAGCAAACAAAAATGGTGGCGGACTCGTGCGGTTTCGCGCCTGGACATGCGACCTTATCGTGGGATTGTTGCCTACGAACCCTCTGAACTGGTGCTCACCGCGCGTACTGGCACCCCGCTTGCGGAGATCGAAAGCACGTTGGCCGCGAGTGGCCAGATGCTGGGCTTCGAGCCGCCGCATACCGGACCAGACGCGACGCTGGGCGGGGCAATCGCCGCGGGATTCGCTGGACCGGCGCGCCCTTATCGCGGCGGCGTGCGCGATTTTATGCTGGGTGTGTCATTGCTTAACGACGCCGGCGAAGTGCTTAAATTTGGCGGGCGTGTCATGAAGAATGTGGCGGGATACGATGTCTCGCGCTTGGTCAGTGGTGCCTGGGGCCGCTTAGGCCCACTCCTCGAAGTGTCGTTGCGCGTAGTTCCGGCGCCCGCGATCACGACCTCGATCGCTTGGCGGTGTGAGGCGGGAGAGGCGCTCGCTCGCGCCACTGAATTTGCGCGTCAGCCGTATCCCATTACCGCGCTCGCCTACGATGGCGTCGAACTGCATATGCGATTGGCTGGTGCCGAACGCGCGGTGGCGGCAAGTATCGCGAAGTTGCAGCCACCGTTGCGAAACGACGAGGCGAATGACTGGGCGAATGACTGGGCGTATTGGCGCGATTTCTCGCATCCGCATTTTTCCAGTGCGGAAACGTTATGGCGCGTGGTCGTGCCGCCAGCGACTCCGTTACTCACTATCCCAGGATTCACGTGGTGGGACTGGGGTGGCGCGCTACGTTGGGTTCGCTCGAATGCAGCAGCCGAAGCAATCCAGACGGCGGTCGGGCGCGTCGGCGGTCATGCGTCATGTTGGAGCGAACCGCGTGCCACAGGTGGGCAAGTCGATCCGCTTGGCGCGCTCGAAATACGCGTCAGGCAAAGTTTCGATCCCCTAAATCTGTTTAATCCATCGATGGAATCTTGAATACTTACCAATGCGCGCGAAATTAACCGAAGAAATACTCGGCAGTGCTGACGGCAAGGAAGCCGAAGCGATTTTGCGTGCCTGCGTGCATTGCGGATTTTGTAATGCGACCTGTCCGAGCTACCAAGTTCTCGGCGACGAACGCGATGGGCCGCGAGGACGCATTTATTTAATGAAAAATTTGCTGGAAGGGTTGCCTGGTGATGCGCTAACGCAAACGCACCTCGATCGTTGTCTCGGCTGTCGGGCTTGTGAGACGACGTGTCCGTCCGGGGTCCGCTATAGCCGCTTGCTAGACTTCGTTCGACCTCGCTTGGAGCAGTCGGTGCGACGTCCCGCCAGCGTGCAATTTGTCCGGTGGTTGTTGCGTAAAATCGTGCCGAGTCGGATTCGTTTCGGCGCCCTGCTGTTCGTCGGGCGTTGCCTGCGTCCGGTATTGCCTAAGTCTATTGCGCGCCTGATTCCTGAGCGACACGAGCGCCTACCGGTGCATCCGCCGGTACGGGCGACGCGCAATTTCGCGCTGCTCGCCGGTTGTGTGCAACAGGTAGCGGCGCCCCAGATTAACGACGCCGCGCAGGTGGTGCTGGGCGCTTTAGAGATTGGAATCGTCACCCCCGCCAAGGTGACCGGATGTTGTGGCGCGCTCGCCCTTCATCTTGGAGCGAACGAGGAAGCGAAGGCCTGCGCTCGACGCAATGTGGATGCTTGGTACCCGCTGTTAAAATCACAGCAAATTGAAGGCGTCCTATCCGCCTCGAGTGGGTGCACGCAAATCCTCAAGGACTATGGCTATTTATTGCGCGACGAACCGAACTACGCGGAACGGGCACGTGTGATTGCCAGTGCGACTCGCGATCCGAGCCAAGTCATCGAACATGAGTCTTTGCGCGCGTACTACGCTAAACGCAGTGGCGTAAGCCTGCGGATCGCCTTTCAATCGCCGTGTAGCTTGCAACATGGTTTGCGCATCAACGGCGCGATCGAATCGCTGCTGGAAGCCGTTGGTTGCACGCTCGCGCCTAGCCTGGAGGGACATTTATGTTGCGGTTCGGCGGGCACTTATTCGATTCTGCAGCCGGCCATTGCGGAGTCCTTGCTCGCGCGGAAGCTCCACAATCTGGCGCTGGCTAAACCTGCGATGATTGCAACGGCAAACATCGGTTGTCAGCTGCATCTCGCGAAAGACGCCACTGTACCGGTGCGGCACTGGCTGGAAATCCTTGCGGATCGAATCGCTAGGGTGAATTAACAGCGGGTTGCGCTGTCGCCGGCAGTTTTGTGGGAGTCGCTTTAGTGGCGGATCTTTACACTAGTAAATCTTCAGCACCGCCGCGTCCGACTTTTCTTCGTCGTAATTCTCGTAGCCTTCGCCCGGTGGATTTCCGTCGTAAATTTTGTACTCGCGTTGCTGACGGTAGGCTTCGCGCACGAAGGTGTACGGATCGAGTGCCGCTTGGTCACGAATGCTGGTGGCTTCGAGCAGGTTCGCGCGGGTATTCACCGCACTTAAAACCCCAATCGGAATCGTCACGATGCTGTTAACCCAGGTCAACGGGTTTAGCGCCATGCTCGATGCCAAATTGGGTAGATCGCGGAACGAATTTGGACCGATCACTGGCACTACGAGATAAGCGCCTTCACCCATCCCCCATTTGCCAAAGGTTTGGCCGAGATCTTCGTCATGCGACGCCAAGCCAATTTTCGTCGCGGGGTCAAATAGGCCACCCACGCCGACCGTGCTGTTGACCACAAACCGCCCCGTGTCGGACGCGAATTGTCCACCCTTGCCCTGCAGTAAGTCATTCGCGATGACATTTATGTAGTTCACGTTATCAAAGAATTTAGTGACTCCGGCACGCACCGGTTCTGGTGTGACCTTGGCGTAGCCGCGGGCCACGGGTTCGAAGAAATTCCGGTCTAGTGTGTCGTTAAAGCCATAGGCCTTGCGGTTAAACCCCTCGTAAGGGTCATTGGCGTCGCTCGTCTCGCTTGTTTTTGGCGTAGAGGCGCAGCCTGCGCCAAGTAAGCTCACGGTCAACGCGAACACGAACGTACTATTTCTCTTATTTAGCATGGTGCCGTTTCCGATGGGTTTAGCGAGGTAGTCTTGCGAGTTAAGACACACCGGCGCTTAAATTCGTTACTTATTTGCAGCCTCGTATGATGCAACCTTAGCATTGAGTTTGGCAATAAGAGTGTCAATTCCGTTGCTTCCTATAACGGCGGTGTACTCGGCGCGCTTTAGTGAAAGATCGGAGACGCCGTCGGCAACTACATTGATAATGCGCCACCCATCGGTTGATTTGGTCAGGGCATAGTTGAGAGTGTCTTCTTTGCCATCTGGTTTAACGATTGCAGTTTTGACCAATTGCGTGTTCTTTTTGTCTTCCACGCCGCGCGTTTCAAATCGTTCATTGCTAAGCGAGCTGAAATTGTCGGCATACGTCGCGATACTGAGTTGAGTGAAGACCGTGATGAACGCTTGCTGCTTGGCCTTGTCGAGTTTCGCCCAGTGGCGGCCAGTGACTAGCCGCGCGATGGTGCTGAAATCAAAGGAGCCGCGCAAAACGGGCTCCAATTTCGAAACGCGCCCTTGGTATCCCAAGGATTTTCCTTCCCGCATGGTTTCGAGTAGCGCGCCATGCAATTTTTCGACGGTGGCCTGCGGTGATGATTCAGCCGCGTGAGTGGTCATGGATCCTAGACACAGTGCGGCCAACACGGCGATCAAGTAACTGTTAAAGCGCATCGATTTCTCCTCGTGAAGGATGCCGCGGGTGGCCCGCAGTCCTCAAAAAGTTTAATGGTTGCTACCCGTCGCAGCTGGCCTTTCTCGGTCGTAGATCCGGTTTTTCCAGCGCGAACGCTCTCCAAACCAAAACCTAACGGCGGAAGTCCAGGTCATCGCCAAGTATAAAAAGGCCGCGACTGGCAAACTCAGCATCCACCACCAACGGCACTGATAATACTTCACCGTCGGCCAATAGGTCGTGAACATCACGCACAGGGCGGCCAGCGCGGCGCCACGGACGTAGGCGTCTTGAACGCACAGGCCAAGCACCGGCACGGCAAAGAGCAGGAGCATTGACCCACTGCACAAGATTAACAGCAGCAATGAATAGCGCAGCTGTGTGAACGCGGTCCGCGCGACCATGTTCCAAATCGAAGTGAGGTCGGGATAGGGCCGAATTGCGCGAACAGCGGTCGATAGCCCAAGCCACAGCCGGCCGCCCGCTTCTTTGATCTTGCGCGCCAAGGTACAGTCGTCGATTAGCGCGCCGCGCAATGCCGCGAAGCCGCCGATCGCGTGTAAGGATTCAGTTCGAATCAACACGCAGCCACCGGCCGCTGCCGCGACCCAACGGGTGGACGCATTCGCCAGTGCGAAGGGATACAGCAGTTTGAAGAAATAGATAAACGGTGGAATCAACAATGACTCCCACCACGAAACCATCGAGAGTTTTGCCATTACCGACACCATCGTTCGGTCTTCATCCTCTAACTTTTTGACCAGCGCTGACAGGATCCCCGGGGCGAGTTCGATATCGGCATCGAGCAAAAGCGTATAAGGGCTTTTGATGAGTCCAAGCCCCTGGTTTAGCGCCCAGAGTTTTCCACTCCAACCTGGCATGGGCGCCGTGCCGGAAACAATTTCCAGGGTAGTGAGATTTTCGGCACGCGCCGCCGCGACAGTTCCATCGACGCTTTGATCGTCGACGACAATAACTTTAGCGACCCGGCCTTGGGCCGAGACTCCGCGTAAGGTACGGGCTATCGAATCGGCCTCATCGCGGGCGGGAATCAACACCGAAACGCAGCTGAGGTGGTATCCGGTGTCGCCATTGGAGAGCGCTTCGATACGTTCGACGGTACTCCAGGGGCGCCACGGCAGCAGCAGTATCACTAACCAAATTATCAGTGCTGCGGCAGTCAGGCTCGACCACGCGCTCATCGGACGGGACTTAACTTCATGGGCGTGGGTTGGGCCGTCGGCACGGCCCAACCGCGAGGGTTCAAGCGACGCGCTTAGCGTCGCTACTGCCGTTAGCGCTGTCCATCCGCGCGACCAGTCTTGGCTTTGCTGGCGGCTCGTCCGTGTAGTAGAAGGGCACTTCGGGCGCCATGTCGCCAGTGGTTCGCGGTCCGCGTAGCAACACCTTGAGTGCTTTCAACGGATGGATAACGGTGTCATTGACCGCCGTTGCTTCATAGCCGCAGTGAACCATGCAATCGGCACATTTCGGATTAACGCCGGTCCCGTATTTTTCCCAGGCCGTGTCTTCGATCAGCGACTTGAAGCTCGTGGCATAGCCTTCACCAACCAACAAATAGCACGGCTTCTGCCAGCCGAAAACGTTGCGTGTTGGGTTCCCCCACGGGGTGCAGTGGTAGGTTTGATTCCCAGCCAGAAAGTCTAAATACAAGGTGGACTGATTGAAGCGCCACCCGCGGCCTTTGCCCATTTTGAAGAGGTCACGGAACAATTGCTTGCTGGAGGTACGCTTTAGAAAGACGTCCTGTCGCGGGGCGCGCTCGTAGCTGTAGCCGGGCGAGATTGTGACGCCTTCAACCCCGAGTTTCATCATGTCATCCATGAACTGCGCGACTTCGTTGGCTGCTTCACCTTGGAATAGGGTGCAATTGACGGTAACGCGGAAGCCGCGGGCCAAAGCGGTTTGAATCACTTCGACGCACTTATCATAAACCCCGTCGCGACATACCGAGGCGTCGTGACGATCGCGGTTGCCATCGAGATGAATGGAGAAGGTTAAATACGGCGACGGCGTGTACTCGTCCATTTTTTTCTCGAGTAACAGCGCATTGGTGCAGAGATAAACGAATTTCTTGCGATCGATATAGCCTTGGACGATCTGCCGCATATCGCGGTGAATCAGTGGTTCGCCGCCCGCGATCGAGACGATAGGCGCGCCACACTCGTCGATGGCGGCCATGCAGTCTTCGAAGCTTAGGCGCTTGTCGAGGATATCGTCCGGATAATCAATTTTGCCGCAACCAGCGCACGCGAGATTACAGCGAAACAACGGCTCTAACATGAGCACTAAAGGAAAGCGTTTAACGCGCTTCAATTTCTGCGTGAGGATATAGCGGCCAACGCGATATTGCTGAATTAACGGAACGCCCATTTAAGTCCCCTAGGTGCTGTTAAAACCATTTAAGTTTCAAGGGATTGTCATGCCAGTTAGCGGCGCATATTACGGTATTGTAACGGCAATCGAAAGGTCTAATTGAGCGTCGCGGCGCATGAAAAATTCGGCGCTTGGGACGCATCGCGAGGGTCACCCATCGCAGTGAAGTTGGCGCTCGCATGTAGCGTTAATCAACTGTTCAGCGAACGCTAATGCAGGCTTGCAAGGCCGGTAACGCGTATCCATAATCGACCCCCGATGATATTACCGCAGGCTTGGTTAGCGAACGCTTCGAGATGACCGAGTTCACCCATTACCCATTGCTGCAAAAGATCGATTCGCCGCATGATCTACGCCAACTCCCGGAATCAGCCCTAGAGCAAGTCGCCAAGGAACTACGGGCCTATTTATTGGAATCGGTGAGCAAAAGTGGCGGCCACTTTGCGGCCGGCCTCGGTTCGATCGAGCTCACCGTGGCGTTGCATTATCTCTACGATACGCCTGAAGATCGAATCGTGTGGGATGTTGGCCATCAAGCGTATCCGCACAAAATTCTTACCGGGCGACGCGATCGAATTTCCTCGATCCGTAAATTAAATGGGCTCGCGCCGTTTCCGAAACGCGATGAAAGCCCGTATGACACCTTCGGCGTTGGGCATTCGAGCACTTCGATCAGTGCGGCGCTCGGCATGGCCATTGCCGCCCAGCGGACCGAGAGCCACCGGCGCGCGATAGCGGTGATTGGTGATGGAGGGCTGACGGCCGGCATGGCCTTCGAAGCCCTGAACCATGCCGGCGATATCGGCGCCAATCTGCTCGTGATCTTGAATGACAACAACATGTCGATCTCGCCGAATGTCGGCGCGCTTTCGAATCGCTTCGCGCAAATATTATCTGGCAAGCTGTACACCACGGTGCGTGAGGGCAGCAAAAAAGTGTTGTCGCAAATGCCGAGTGTGTGGGAGCTCGCACGTCGCGCGGAAGAACACGTCAAGGGCTTGATCGTGCCCGGCACGTTATTCGAGGAGTTCGGCTTCAATTACATTGGGCCGATTGACGGTCATCATCTACCCACGCTGCTCGCAACCTTGCGCAATCTGCGCAATCTAGAAGGACCTCAATTTCTGCACATCATCACTAAGAAGGGCAAGGGCTACGCCCCGGCCGAAGCTGATCCGGTTAAGTATCATGGGGTCTCGCCGTTCGATCCCAAGCTAGGGATTGTGTCCACGACCAAGGTCAGCAAACCGACGTACAGCGATGTGTTTGGCGAATGGGTGTGCGATATGGCCGCCATCGACGAACGCCTGGTGGCGATTACCCCAGCGATGCGCGAGGGTTCCGGGTTGGTGCGCTACGCGCGCGAATATCCAGCGCGCTATTTAGATGTCGCCATCGCGGAACAGCATGCGGTCGCGGTGGCCGCAGGAATGGCCTGCGATGGGTTGAAACCCGTGGTCGCCATCTATTCAACTTTTCTACAGCGCGCCTACGACCAAGTGATCCACGATGTGGTGTTGCAGAAACTGCCTGTGCTTTTCGCGCTCGACCGCGCGGGGCTGGTGGGCGCGGATGGTCCGACTCACAACGGTAGCTACGACGTGTCGTTCCTGCGCTGTCTGCCCGACCTCGTGTTAATGGCGCCCGCGGATGAAAACGAGTGTCGCCAAATGTTATTTACTGGTTTCGTGCTTGATCAGCCGGCGGCAGTGCGTTATCCACGCGGCTCTGGCACGGGCGTCGCAATCGAGAAGCAAATGACGGCGTTGCCCATTGGCAAAGCGCAAATCCGCCGACGCGGTCGCAAGCTGGCGTTGCTCGCCTTCGGCAGCATGGTCGCCCCAGCTGAGGAGGTTGGTGAACGGATTGATGCGACGGTTGTGAACATGCGATTCATCAAACCCATTGATGAGGCGCTAGTTCTCGAACTGGCGGCGAGTCACGATTTGCTGGTGACGTTGGATGAAAACGTGATTGCCGGTGGTGCTGGCGGCGCGGTTGCTGAAATATTGGCGGCGCACGGCAGGGTCGTCGAACTGCTGCATATTGGTCTGCCAGATCGCGCAATCCAGCACGGTTCGCGCGAGGAAATGCTAGTCGACGCCGGGCTAACCGCCATTCAGATCGAGCAAACCTTGCGGCCGCGTTTGTTGCGGCTTGATTCTCATACGCCGAGTGCTCGACTAGTCTAGCGCGCTTGCCCCGCGACGAACTTTCATAAATCGACGCATTCTTTTTGTGGGAGCGGCTTCAGCCGCGAATGGACGATTTCCGTTTCGTTATTTGAGCCATTGTTTCAATTGGCCGCCGCGATAATTTCCTCAAACGCCGCGCACAGCCGATCCACATCCTGGGGGCTAATCGCTCCCATCATCGAGATCCTAAAGATTCCAGCGGCGAGCGTGCTTTGACCGGCATAGATCACAAATCCGCGCGCTTTCAGCGCGTCATGAAATTCTCCGTAACTTAAACCTTGCGGTAATTCGAACGCGTGCAGGACGCACGAACACACACCCTCGCGCAGTAGCGGACGTACGCCTAGTCGAATTAATAAATTCCGAACTTGCATGATGCGCGCGCGATAAATATCGCGTCGTGTGTGCCAGCCGCCTGCCGTAGCGAGTTCGCTCAAGGCCGCGGCCAGCGCATAAAAAGTTTGCACCGATTGCGTGAAGGGCGTGCCGTTCTTATCTTGGTTCTCGACATAGGTTTCCAGATCAAGATAGACGGTGCGCTTGGGTGATTGGGCCGCGGTCAACGCGTTGCGACGTGCAATGACAAAACACGTGCCAGGGACGCCATGCAGGCATTTATTGGCGGTTGCCGCCACCGCCGCGATGGGCCACTGCTTAAAATTAATATCCTCCGCGCCAAAACTGCTGACTCCATCAAGCAACAATTCTGCGCCGTGCTCACGGCACAGACTCGCCAGCGGCGCGAGATCATTGAGCCGGCCGGTGGTCGTCTCATGATGGACCACGGCGACATGGGAAATTGTCGGGTCGCCCCGCAGGGTCGTTCTGATACGCGCGAGATCAAGCTCCTGTAACCAGTCGTGGTGAAGTTGCTCGAAACGAATGGTGTGGCGCTCACAGATCGTGGCGATACGTTCGCCATAGATCCCGTTTTCAAGGACTAGGACTTTGCCGGTGCGTGGCACGAAACTCGTCAGCATGGCTTCTACCGCGGCCGTGCCAGAGCCGGTAAGCAATACCGCGGCCCAGTCGGCCGGCGATAACTGGTAAACCGCGAGTAGGCCGCGGCGAATTTCTGCTTGGAGCTCGGCGAACTCTGGCTCGCGATGGCATAGGTCGGGGCCGAGCATCGCTTCACGAACGCGATCGCTAAGCGTAACGGGACCAGGATTGAGCAAGATGGTTTTCACAAGTTCGCGCCGATATAGAGCCGCAAACGATCCAACACTTGCGTCGGCGTGAGCGATGGCCGCGGAAGATTATCAAGCGTCCCAGTCGCGATCTTTAAATGTAGAAAATTGGGTCCGTCGCGCGTCGACGATTTTAATACTTGATGCAGTGCATCGAGTTTGT
>JAYUEZ010000266.1:0-5154 GCA_043738965.1 Gammaproteobacteria bacterium | reverse complement strand
CTGACGACGCCGAAGGTTCGGGTGGCCGCTATGTCGATCCGCTGGCGACGCTGGCCTATCTCGCCGGTATCACATCGCGCATTGGGCTTGGCGTGACGGTGCTAATCGTCCCCTATCGTCCGGCGTTGCCCACCGCGAAATGGGTGGCCAGCGTGCAAGAGCTATCTGGCGGTCGATTACTGCTCGGCGTTGGGGTCGGTTGGATGGTGCCAGAATTCAAGGCGCTGGGCGTGAATCGCGCACGACGCGGAGTTATCACCGATGAAACCTTGGATTTTTTGAATCAATGTTTCGCGCACGATGAAGTTACCCTTAACGATCAGCGCTTCTTGTTCAAGCCGCGCCCAGCGAAGCCACCTATCCTCATCGGCGGCTCCGGCGAGCACTGTCTGCAACGCGTGGTGCGCTATGGCGATGGGTGGATGCCGATGACCAGCGAGCCCGAGAAGTTGCGCGCGCCGATTGTCGAACTAACACAGCGCATGCAGGCGGCCGGCAAAGCCCTGCCCGTCGTGATCCCTCTCGGCGGTTTGCCGCTTGGCGATCGCACCGCCGCCCGTGAGCGCGTGCGCGTGTTCGCCGAATTGGGCGTGACGGGTTTTGTGCACGCTGGGCGTTATGCGACCTTGGATGAGTTTAAGGCCATGGCTGATCAATTGGCCGGTTTACGCGCGGATCACGCCTAGCTCGCGCAAAATCGGCATGACCTCGCGTTGAAAGCGCAGAGTGTCTTGGTAGTACGCCTGAAACACCATCAACACCCCGTCGAGTCCGGCGTGGTGTAGCGCTTGCAATTGCAACGCGACATCTTCGGCGGTCCCGATAATGGGCAAGCCGCCGGCGCCCAAGATCATGCGGTCAAGCGTGAATTGATCGAATGATCCGCTCTCGAGATTAAGACCGCGCAGCCAATTGTTGCTCGCCACGGGGTCTTTGTGCGCGATAATTTTGGCGACTTCCGCCTGTGCTTCGTCCGCGCTGTCGCGCCACAGCACGAAGGGAAAACCCGCGCATTGAACGCGGCGGCCGCGCGCGAGCCCGCGGGCCTTGATATCCGTCACGGTGCCGTGTGCACCTTCAAGGGAAAATAGGCTGATAAACGCCCAATCGCAGTGCTCCGCGATAATGGCCTTGGCATCGTCGGATACGCCAGCGTTGATGATGGGTGGATGCGGTTGTTGCACCGGCTGCGGCAACGAGTAACCGTTTTTGATTTGATACCACGGCGAGTCGTAATTGAAGGTGCCTGGCGGTTGCGTCCACAACCCTTTCAGCACTTCGATGAAGGCGCGAGTTCGTTGATAGCGCTCGGTATGCGGCAACAACTCGAGCCCCATCATGCCGAATTCTTCCTTGCTCCAGCCACTAACGAGATTGATCCCCCAACGGCCTTGACCGATGTGATCAAGCGACGCGCCCATCTTGGCGACAATCAGCGGATGAAACGCTGGCACGTGCACGGTGGAGTAGATGCGGATGCGCGAGGTTACCGCGAGGAGTGCCGAGGCCCAGGTCATGGTTTCGAGCGAAGTACCCAAATAATCCGTAGATCCCCCAAAGCCGCGCCAGCGGCTGACCGGGAACAAGAAATCAAAACCGGCCGCTTCCGCGGCAAGCGCGATCTTTTTATTTGATTCGTAATCCCATTCGTCGGGTACGATGTAGTACGTGCTGATAGCGGCCATGTTGCTGCAGTTCGGCATGAAAAGGCCAAGTTGCAGCGGGGTGTTTGAAATATTCATATGGCTGCTCTATGCCTCATTTAATTTTTCCGAGCCCATGGCCCTCTGCCCTTGCTGGAGAGGGTGAAGGGTGTCGATGCCATCGTGATTTTTACTCAGAAAACATAACCGGGTGGCAACAATTGATTAAGTCCGCAACGCACGCATTCGTACAATGACGGAACAACGCAAGTTTGCAAGCGTCGAGGCGGTCGTGGCCGAACTTGCCCCGAGTTATCCCGTGTACTGCCTGCATAGCGCGCGCTTAATGGCGACAGTGCGAAATTTTCTGACGCTGTTTCCCGGCCGCGTGCTCTACGCCGTGAAATGCAATCCGCATCCGCAAGTCCTGCATGCGTTAGTGGCGGCGGGGATCACTGATTTCGATACGGCGTCGCTGCCCGAAATCGCACAGGTGGCGGAAACCTTTCCCGAAGCCCGTGCGTACTTCATGCATCCGGTTAAAAATCGAGCGGCGATCAAGATGGCGCATCTCGCTTATCGTGTACGTCATTATGTGGTCGATCATGCCGCTGAACTCGACAAGGTGTTGGCCGAGATCCCAGACCGAAATCTCTGTGTGGTGGTGCGGCTGAAAACCGCGCCCGACGCCGAGACGGTTTACGATCTTTCCAGTAAATTCGGCTGTGATCTCGCCGACGCGGTGGACTTGCTGCACTTGGCGACTAGTGCCGGCTGCGACACTGGCTTGGCCTTTCACGTGGGTTCGCAATGCGGCAGTCCGGCGGCCTATCGAGCAGGGTTGGTACGAGTAGGCGAGGTCATCCACGCTTCAGGAGTGGCGCCCACGTTAATCGATGTGGGTGGTGGTTTCCCCGCGCCTTACGCGAATGCGAGCGTCCCACCGCTCGCAGCGTATATGCAGGTAATCCGCGACGCCTATGTCGCGTTGGCCTTGCCCGCGACGGTTACTTTGGTCTGCGAGCCCGGGCGAGCCTTGGTCGCGGAGGCCGTGTCGCTGGTCGCGCAGGTGTTGTTGCGCAAGGACGATCGCTTGTATCTCAACGATGGGATCTACGGCAGCCTGGCCGAGATGTATCAGTCCAAGCTGCGCCTGCCCGTGCGGCTTATGCGCAAGGCGCCCCGCGCGGCGGCGGCGGTTGCCGAATTTCGCCTGTTCGGACCGACCTGTGATTCGTTGGATGTGATCCCTGGCACGTTCACTTTGCCCGGTGATGTCGATGAAGGCGATTGGTTGGAAGTCGGCATGGTCGGCGCTTATTCGAACGCACTGGCGAGTCGCTTCAACGGGTTTTATCCGGAGACGATGGTGGAGGTTGGTGAGTAGTGACTGCCTGACCCGGCCGCTCGGCTCCAAGATTCCGTCAGCCTGCGGCCAAGAGCAAGACGGGCGGGAGGTCTCCACCCGATCCGGTCCCACGGTGCACAACCATGATTTTCCCGTAACCGGTCATTCGTTGTCCTGCGATCCAGCACTTTATCCCTCTCGGGAAGATCAGCCAGTTCGCGGCTACGATTTTTCTCGCCGCAGGTACTTTACCTGTGCTACGCGATCGTCTTTGTCGTATTTGACTTCCACGACCATTTTATCCCCACTATTCAATGATTCCGTCGGCGTTCCGACGACCTCCCATAGACCAATTGTCATTACGTCGGCTACACCATGCCACGTGGCACGTGCATTCTTCGCACCCTTGCTGTAGCCCTGCACAAACGAAAACACGTCGGTACGTTCACCGTCTTTCTCGTCAGATGCACTAGGTTGGCCAAACTCGTCCAATAATACCGCACGTGGAATACCTACCTTAAAGAGGTCGATATCCTTCTTATCCGGTTGATGCGCGGCCATGTAAACAGAACATCCCTGTACGCTCATCAAAATCCAAACAACCCACCCAAATACCAATAGACGATTCCCATTGGGATCGATTAACCATTTGTCGTATTTCATTGTTATTTCCTCATCATCAACAGAATTAATTTTCGCCATTTATCTCGACGCTACTGACTGAGTAGCAGAGCGTGGGTCACACTCGAATTACGGGACAGATTGAGCCGTTGGTGCTTCAAATCGAAGTGTACTCAATAGAAAAAGCGCGTCTGTCTGGCTTAACGATCGCAATTCGCGCTTGATTACTTCGTAGCGCTGCGACGGAATGAACATAGTTCCGACGACCATTAGTCCATCAGAACCTCTGATTTCTCGATATAGTTCGACAAAATATCGATGGCCTGCTTCAACGGACAGCTGTGTTTC
Source organism: Gammaproteobacteria bacterium (assembly GCA_043738965.1). Lineage (GTDB taxonomy): Bacteria > Pseudomonadota > Gammaproteobacteria > CAIKBL01. The sequence continues at coordinate 1,194 of JAYUEZ010000266.1, read as the reverse complement.
AGATGGCCATCCTTCGGAGCTAGAGAACTGCGGATCTCTTTCGGTATTAATCCGATATTGGCCGGGACGAAATCGGATTATCGTAAAGGTGCCGTCCTTAATATCCGCGACTCGCTTGCCGTCAACAAAAAATGTTTGGCCATATGCCGCGTCCCAGAAAGTGGGAGGGCCTAATGAAGTACACCATTGCTGTGTCGGAATCGGTGGCAGCCAGTTGCGTAAACAATGGGCCATTGGACTGATATGGCGTCACGCAGGCCGACAACGCCAACACGGTAAGGAAGCAAATTTGGCGAAGATTGAATCGAGTCATCGGGAACTTAGTAACCTTCAAAAGCGATGATTTGCGCCGCCATTGTGTTGTGAGCGTTTCCACACGCTGAGCAACGGAGCAAATTTCGGCTCCGGCGATAACCAAAACGGTTACCGATAATTGTATGTATCCACTCACATGTTCCGAAGTTAGCAAAACGCCGAGGAATGCAGAACTAAGCGGAGCTATTCGCCACAATTCCTTGCACTAGGCTGTCGGAAATTCAGCCTTCACGGAGACGGTTAAATCAATTCAACATAATCCGACGGGTCGCGCCAAGACCGCACTTCAACCCTCAGCGGAAGTACGCCGAGGAGTTACCGGTTACGAAATGCCTCTGCAAGAAATGTTTTGGGGTGCGTATTTTGGCAGCCTCATTGATCGGTATGGCTTTCATTGGATGTTCAACTGTGTGAGCAAAGATTAAGCGGAAGTGCTATGTCCAGATTGCGCGTTCACAGCCTCGCGATTTTCCTCGACGGCTACGGCGCGGGTCCTGGTCAGGACTTGGCCAACCCGCTCGGCATCGGTGGTGTCGCGTTACACGAGTGGGTCTTTGCGACCCGCACGTTTAAACAGATGGTGGCACCACGGGTGTTGACGAGGACTTTGCGGCACGCGGCTTCGCCAACATCGGTGCGTTGATTTTGGGTCGGAACATATTCGGGCCAGTCCGTGGGTCCTGGCTCGACGATAGTTGGAAGGGGTGGTGGGGCGACAACCCGCCTTACCAGCCGGTCTATGCGCTCACCAATCATCCACGGGCATCGATCACGATGGCGGGGGGTGTAAGAATTTTTGTGTAAACGGTCACTAGGCAGGAGACTGCCGCACTTTACGAAGGAAGAGTAATGACCGTAAGCAATGAATTGATCGATGGC
>JAYUEZ010000265.1:0-5154 GCA_043738965.1 Gammaproteobacteria bacterium | reverse complement strand
TCGCGAGTGATACGTTTTCCGAGCGCAACCAAGGGGTGTTGCCAGAAGTGTCCATGGACCTCGTGGCGGATCTTGCGCCGCTGGCGCGGGCTGCGGGGATCAAATTTGGCGTAACGGTATCTGCTGCGTTTGGGTGCCCTTTCGAAGGTCGCGTCGCACCGTCGCGCGTGGTTGAGATCGTGGCGCGACTTGCCGCGGCCGACGTCGATGAAATCGCGCTTGCCGATACCATCGGTGTCGCGGTCCCGGTACAGGTTCAGCGCTTGATTGAGGATATAGAGCGCGTGCGCGAGCACATACCGCTGCGCATGCATTTTCACAATACCCGCAACACTGCGATCGCCAATGTCTACGCGGCATTAACGGCTGGCGTCCGCGCCTTCGACGTGAGTTGCGGTGGCGTCGGCGGGTGTCCGTTTGCCCCTGGCGCGACGGGTAATGTCGGGACCGAGGATGTGCTCTATATGCTCGAGAACATGGGGTATCACACGGATTTATCGTTACCGGCGATCGTCGCGACGACCCAGTGGCTTGGGGAACAACTTGCCGCCCAGATGCCGGCCGCGGTCAGTCGGGCGAGCGCGTTTCCACCGGCCGCTTAAGCGCGATTTATTCGTCTGGTTTCGAATCGGAATAGAGTTTGGCGACCGCCCGGCGCCATTGTTCGGCTGGCCGGATTGGGATCCCGGCGTAGGTCCCTGGTCGCAAAACATGTTTGGCGACTACCGATTTGCCGAGGACAGTGACGTCGTCACAGATAGTTAAATGACCGGTAACGCCGACTTGGCCCGCCAGCGTCACGCGATCCCCTAACCTGGTACTGCCCGAAATGCCGGTCTGCGCGACGATTAAACACTGTTCGCCCGTTTGAACATTGTGCGCGACCATCACCAGGTTATCGATTTTGGTCCCGCGCCCAATGCGGGTTGCCGTGAAGCGGCCACGGTCAATAGTCGAATTCGAGCCGACTTCGACTTCATCTTCGAGCACAACATTGCCGAGTTGTGGAATTTTGACATGCGCGCCATCCCGTGCGACGTAGCCGTAGCCGTCGCCGCCGACCACCGCGCCAGGTTGCAACATTACGTCATCACCGAGGACGCAATCTTCGCGGACCACTGCATTGGGGTAGAGCGTACAGTGCGCCCCAATCCGAACCCGATCCATAACAACTACGCCTGGATAGAGCGTCGAGTAGGCCCCAATTTTCGCGTCACGCCCGACCACGACAAAGGGTCCGATGGTGGCATCGGGCGCGATGACGGCGGTGGCATGGATGACCGCAGACGGATGAATGCGCCCCTCCCAGCTTAATTTTGTCGGTTCGAATTGGCGGGCGATGAGCGCAATGGCGTATTCCGGATCGGCGTGGAAAAGACAGGCCTTGCCGGCAACCACGTCCTCGGGGCGCGTGACAAAGGCCGGGATCCGCGAGGCCTGTGCGTCCTGGCGCTGGTTGGACTTGGTAATGAAGGAAAGGCAGCCGGGTAAGTTGTCGGACAAGCCGCACAGCCCGTCAATTTCGACGCGCTGGTCGCCCTTTATCGCTAACGAGAATTTTTCTGCGATTGCTTGCAGTGGGTACACGTTAGCCTCGGCGGTTAAATTCAAATCAATGTTCGCAAATTTGCGCCGAATGGTGACCGATAGTTCGCTCGATTGGTACCCCTTCGGCGCGGCGTGTGCCGCCGCTGACCAGGGAAATGCACAAGAGTTATAAATTTGACCCTTGCGTCTGCGCCGCATTAAGCGGATGTTTCGGCGTACTTGCTTGACTTTGGCTTTTACTCACGACTTCAGCGAAGAGCACTTCAGGTATGACGGAGGGAATTGGAAGGTGGAGTCGAGTCCCCGTCATGTTGCTCCGCGATCCAGGCCACTGTCTCGCGTTGGGCCTGGGCACGGGGTTGGCGCCGTGGGCGCCAGGCACGTGGGGGTCGGTACTCGGGTTGGCACTTTATGCAGGGTTAGGGCCTCTAGATCCCCGAGTCTATTGGGCGCTCACGGCACTATTGTTCGCGATTGGCGTTCCCCTATGTGACCGAACGGCGCAATTTCTCGGGATTAAAGATCATCCTGCGATCGTTTGGGACGAAATTGTCGGGATCCTCATCACCATGGGCTTCGGCGCCCACGACCTGCGAAGTGTGGTGCTAGGATTTGCGCTGTTTCGCTTATTCGATATTACGAAGCCGGGGCCGATACGCTGGTTGGAGCGCGTGGTGCCTGGGGGATTGGGGATTATGGTCGACGATGCCTTGGCAGGATTGTTCGCAGGGCTTGCACTTCTACTAATTAATTATTTATCATGAAGTTATAAAAGATAAATAGTTTTGACATTAGATTTAAATTTTAACACTCAGAAATGTCGAATATTATTTACTTAAGACGCCTCGTTGGTCTCGCTTTGCTCGTGACCTTACCGTTCGTCGCCGGTGCCGATATTTATAAATACGTCGATAAGTACGGTCGGGTTTATCTCACCGACCGGCCTGCCCATACCGGTTACAAGCGGCTGGTTAAAACTTGGAAGGGTTGGTCCGAAGCGCGTGCGGGGGCAGTGGACTATCGTGCGTTGGCGGCCAATCGCGAGCGCTTCAGCAAGGTGATCGAACTGGCGGCTAAACGACATAAGCTGCCAACCGCGCTGGTCCACGCCGTCATCACGGCTGAATCGGCGTACGACCCGAACGCCATGTCTACTGCTGGCGCTGTTGGCTTGATGCAATTGATGCCGCAAACCGCCGAGCGCTACGGCGTCAAGAATCGCAATGATCCGACCGCGAATATTGCCGGCGGCACGGGTTATCTGCGGGACCTACTCGGGATGTTCGATAACGATCTGGTGCTCGCGCTAGCGGCGTATAACGCCGGTGAAAACGCGGTGCTCACCTACGGCCGACAAATTCCGCCCTACGAAGAAACGCAGACATATGTGCGCCGCGTGCTGAAGTATTACAACGACTATAAGAAAATGATGTAAGGCAGCGTTGCCGATTATTTATTCGTCGGTGACACAGCCCTCGGCGGCAGATTTCACGTTTTTAATGAATTTGTACAAGGTGCCGCGCGTTGCCTTGTAGGGTGGCATTGTCCAAGCGGCTTGCCGTCGCGCGAGCTCGGTGTCGGCAATGTCGACATCGAGCCGGTTGTTGGCGATGTCGATCGAAATCTGATCGCCGTTGCGAATCAGGGCAATAGGTCCGCCTTGTTGGGCTTCGGGGACGACATGGCCAACGATAAACCCATGCGAACCGCCCGAGAATCGGCCATCGGTAATCAACGCGACATCATTGCCTAGGCCAGCCCCCATGATCGCTGAAGTGGGGGTTAACATTTCCGGCATTCCCGGTCCGCCTTGCGGCCCCTCATAGCGAATGACGACGACGTCCCCTTTTTGAATCTGCTTTTGTTCCAGCGCCGCGAGCATGGCTTCTTCCGAATCATAGACGCGAGCGGGACCCGCGAAGCGTAGGCCTTCCTTGCCGGTGATCTTGGCCACGGCGCCGCCGGGCGCAAGGTTGCCGCGTAAAATTTGAATGTGGCCGGATGGCTTGATTGGATTGGACAGCGGTCGCAAGACCTCTTGACCGGCTTTAAGTCCCGGGAGATCAGCGAGGTTTTCCGCGATGGTCCGCCCAGTGCAAGTGAGGCAACTGCCGTCCAATAGCCCATGCTCCAAGAGATATTTCATCACGGCCGGAATGCCGCCGATAGTTTGTACATCTTCCATCACGAACCGGCCACTCGGTTTTAAGTCCGCCAAGAACGGCGTGCGATCGCTCACTGCTTGGAAGTCGTCCAGCGTCAAGGTCACGTCGGCGGCACGCGCCATCGCAATGAGGTGCAACACGGCGTTAGTCGATCCCCCCAACACCGTGACCACGACCATCGCATTCTCAAACGCGGCGCGGGTCATGATGTCGCGTGGTTTAATATCGCGTTCGAGTAGTACGCGAATGGCCTGTCCGGCCCGCATACATTCTTCTTGCTTCAGCGGATCGATCGCCGGGGTCGACGAACTGAACGGCAGACTCATGCCGAGCGCCTCGATGGCGGAGGCCATCGTATTGGCGGTGTACATCCCACCACAGGCACCCGCGCCTGGACACGCATGGCGCACGATTTCAGCCCGCCGCGTGTCATCGATCGTCCCCGCCAAATAGGCGCCATAGCTTTGAAACGCCGAGATGATATCGAGCGTCTCGCCCCGTGAATGACCGGGTTTGATAGTCCCGCCGTACACCATTAACGCCGGACGGTTCATGCGCGCCATGGCCATCAAACACCCCGGCATGTTCTTATCGCAACCGGGAAGCGAGATATTCGCGTCGTACCATTGGCCACCCATGATGGTCTCTATCGAGTCCGCGATGATTTCGCGCGACTGCAGCGAGTAACTCATCCCATCGGTGCCCATCGAGATGCCATCGCTCACCCCAATGGTGTTGAAGCGCATGCCAATGAGCCCCGCGGCTTGTACGCCGGTCTTTACATATTCGGCAAGTTGCAGCAAGTGCATGTTGCAAGGGTTGCCTTCAAACCACACGCTAGCGATTCCAATTTGCGGCTTTTTGAGATCGTCCTCTGAGAGACCAGTCGCGTAGAGCATCGCTTGCGAGGCGCCTTGTGACCGCGGTTGAGTAATACGTGCGCTGTATCGGTTTAATGGCTTGGAGTTCATCGCAAAGATCCTTCGGTTGTCAGGGTGGCTCCTCGCGTAGGCGCGAGGCCGGTGACGCCGGAAATATGAGCGCCCCTTGCCAACGTAACGCGCGGGCTTGCGGCGCGCAACCCGTCGGGATGTGTAGAATACGGCACGCACCCAATCAATAGCCGCCTGCAGTTTTAGATCAGCGCAATGAGTACGAGTCAGACGGACGAAACGTCCTTTGTGCACTGGATGCGCGATGCATCGCCGTACATCAGAGCGCATCGTGGGCATACTTTCGTGGTGTATCTCGGCGGCGAATTAGTTGCCGATCCACTGTTTCCGCAGTTGGTGCAGGATTTAACGCTGCTCGCCGGAATCGGGGTCCGATTAGCCGTCGTTCACGGATCCCAACCGCAAGTCTCGGCGCGGCTCGCCGCCGCGAATCTCGAGACCCGATTTGTCGGATCGCGCCGGGTAACTCCGGTCGAGGCCCTCGCGCA
>JAYUEZ010000264.1:0-1942 GCA_043738965.1 Gammaproteobacteria bacterium | reverse complement strand
GGTGCAGGGGGTGATCAATTCCATCGTCAATAACGCGTTTCATCACGCGCGTAAGCAAGTTACCGTGAGCTGCGAAGTGCATGATGGATACACGGTGTTGGCGGTAGCTGATGATGGTCCGGGTTATGGGCCAAAATTACTCGCGATGGAAGCGGCGCCGGGCGCTACCGCGTATACGCACGGCAACACTGGACTTGGGTTGTACTTCGCGCGCCGGATCGCCGCCATGCATCAGCATCGCGAACGGTGTGGTCGCGTGGTCTTGAGCAATCAAGGTTTTGCTGGTGGCGGTCGCTTTGAATTGTGGTTGCCTTAGTGCGCAAGCGTCTGGTGCAAAATAAACGTCGTCACCGCGCTTGAGATCAGGGTCGACAGCACAATCGTTTTTGAGATCACCGCTTCTTGCAGTCCATAGCGTTTGGCAAAGATATAAGCGTTAACCCCGGACGGCATCGCGGCGAGTAACACCGCGACTCGCATCCACTCCGCAGGCACGTGCAACGCACGACAAGCCAGCCACACCAGTAGCGGATGCACTAAGTTCTTAACGACCAACAATACGGCACTGTCACGGAGATCACCCGCGAGCCGATATTGCGCGAGTGACACGCCAAGCGACACCAACGCGCAGCCGGTGGCGGCTTGCGCGAGCTTTTCGAGTAACACATCGAGCGCGCCACGCGGCACCCAACCACTGAGATTACACAGCACGCCGAGCGCCAAACTTGCGATGACCGGATTCATCACGAGTTTGCCCAGGCTCAAGTAAACGGGCGGACGTGGCCCGTGCTCGCGCGCGCCGTAGACTTCGATGCAATAGGTCGCGAGCGGAAACAACAAACTGCTCTGCAAGGCCATCAACGTAAACAATGGCACGGCGGCCGAGGCGCCAAACGCGGTGGTCGCGAGCGGGAGGCCGAGCATGACGATATTTGAGTAGCAAGCGCCAAGACCGGCAATGCCTTGACTCGCACGATCCCAGCGTAGGACATGTCGGCCGAGTAGCACGCCGACGCCGAAAATGGCGATCGAAGGCACGTAGTAGGCCGCGATCAAAGGCAGCGGTAACACCGCGGGCAACGCAGCCCGCGCGAGGCTACGAAACAATAGCGCGGGGATCGCGACGTAATAGACGAACTTGGCCAGGCCTTCGCTGGTGGTGGCGTCGAAGATCCCGACACGGAACAGCACAAAGCCCAAGATGACCGCGCCGAAGACCGGCGCGATAACGACAAAGACCAAATCCAATGCGATGAGCTCTAGGACTTAGCCGGATGGTACACGCGCATAGGGGCGGCTTGTTTACGCCAGGGACGGCCCGCCAATAAGCCGCCGTCGACGGTCAGCGCGTGGCCGACCACGTACGACGACTCATCGCTGGCGAGCCACAAGGCGGCGGCCGCGATCTCGGCTGGCAAACCAAAGCGCGGCAGCGGTTGATCGTCTTGCTGCGCCACGCGAATTTTAGCCATCCGCGCGAGCCATCGATCATCGGTCACGCCGGTGTGGATGGGCGTTTCGATATTGCCCGGGCAAATACAGTTGACGCGAATATTGTCCTCGATGAGTTCGAGCGCCGATGAATGCGTGAAATGCACCACGGCGGCCTTGGCTGTCGAGTACGCATGTGGGCTGTAGCCAGCGACAAAGCCCGCTGCGCTCGCGATATTGATGATGGCGCCGGTTCGTCGTGGTTGCATGACGCGCGCGGCGTGTTTGGTGCCGAGAAAGACGCTGCGCTGAATCACCGCGTACGCGTGATCCCATTCTTCGAGCGAGGTTTCGGCCAGTGGTCCAATCACGCCGACGATCGCCGCGTTGTTGATTACGCAATCGAGACGTCCCCATAGCGCGACGGTGGCGTTGATAGCGTGTTCGAAATCGGTTTCCTTGCCCACATCAAGGTGGACATAGCGCGCGTCCGCTCCCAGTTCGGCCGCCA
>JAYUEZ010000263.1:0-1943 GCA_043738965.1 Gammaproteobacteria bacterium | reverse complement strand
ACCGCCTGCGCCATCTCGCTGATCAACACCATGCGGGCGCCAAGCGCGCGCTTAAACTCCTCGAGAAACCGGATTCTCTGATCGGGTTTGTGCTCCTCGGCAATAATTTCTTAAACGTATTGGTCACGCAAATCGCAACACTGGTGACGCTCCAGGTGTTCGGGGAACGTGGACTGTGGTTGGCGTCGATAATTCTAACGGCGTTGATCCTGATCTTCGCCGAAGTCCTCCCCAAGACCATCGCCGCGTTGAACCCGGAGCGCGTGGCATTTCCGGCGACATGGTTCCTCATTCCACTGATGTGGATTTTTCGGCCCGCGGTCGCCGGCATCAATGCCATCACCCGCACATTACTGAAAGCGATTAACGTCGATGCTGATCGTTCGCAGCTCGATCCCCTGGATCGCGAAGAATTACGTACGGTGGTCAAGGAAGCCGGGGCGATGATCCCGCAGAAACACCGCGACATGCTGTTCGGCATTCTCGATTTAGAAAAAGTCTCGGTCCAAGACATCATGGTGCCGCGTGGCGCCATCGTCGCGCTCGACTTTGATCTGAACTGGGTCGATTTAAAAGAGCAGATCATGACTTGCCGGCATACCCGTGTCCCGTGCTATCGCGGCAGCCTTGATAACACGCTCGGCATTCTGCACATGCGAACCCTGGCGCGGCTATTGCGCCATACCGATGATTTCGACACCGCGGAATTGGAGCGCCTACTAAGCGTGCCGTATTACGTGCCGCTGAAGGCTGATCTGCATACCCAGCTGATCAATTTTCAATTGGAAAAGCAGCGCCTCGCGTTGGTCGTCGATGAATATGGCGACATCGTGGGGCTGGTCACGATCGATGATTTGTTGGAGCAGGTCGTCGGCGAATTCACAACCGTGCCGCAATTCAATACCCGCGACGTGTACCCGCAACAAGACGGCAGCATGGTAGTCGATGGTGCAGCCAATATTCGCGAGTTGAACCGCGCCTTTCACTGGCAATTACCCGATGACGGCCCAAAGACCTTGAACGGCTTGATCCTCGAAGCACTCGAAAGTATTCCGGAAACGGGCACCAGCTTGCGGATCGCGGGCTATACGATCGAAATCGTGCAGAGTTCGGGACAAGCCGTGCGCAACGCGCGTATCTTCCCGCCGCAGGGCGCACCGCGTACCGCGGTTCAAGCGCCGAACGACGTGGCCGCTAATAGCGCCGATGGAAACCCCAACTAATCGTCGCCGCTTCGAACGCAGTGCATGCAGTAGCACCGCGACCCTCACCGCGACCCTCACCGCGAATCACACCACGCATCAAGTCACCGTGCATGATCTATCGTTGAACGGGGCGCTCATCAGCGGCCCGGCCTGTAGTCGAGTTGCAATAGGTTCGCCGGTGCAGATCAAAATCGCCTTGGCGCCGACGTTACCGATCGTGACACTGAGCGGGGTCGTCGCGCATCGCAGCGATGATCGTTGCGGGATCCGTGCGAGCGCATGCGATCTCGAGAGCGCAACGGTGTTACGCCACTTCGTCGAATCGAATGCCGATGAAGCCAAGCTACTAGAACGCGAGTTTCGCGAATTACTGGCTTAAAGATCGACGTTGTTTATATCCAGCAGGTGGTCGGGTGTGCGCGTAGCGCCGCCTTTGCTTAGATTTCCGCTAACGCCTCGACCAAGCGCTTCACCGGCACGACTTCAAGTTCCGCCGGCACGGTTTTACTCACATTGGCGCGCGGAATAATCGCGCGTTTAAACCCGTGTTTGGCAGCCTCGCGCAGGCGTTCTGGCCCGCCTTGCACCGGGCGAATTTCACCGGCCAACCCCAGCTCGCCAAACACCACCAAATCGATGGGTAGTGGCCGATCACGCAGACTCGACAACACGGCCATCACAATCCCTAAATCGCCGCCGGTTTCGGTGACGCGAACACCGCCGACGATATTGGCAAAG
>JAYUEZ010000262.1:0-1946 GCA_043738965.1 Gammaproteobacteria bacterium | reverse complement strand
CGGTGGGCGTGCTCGAATTAGTGAACGCGCAGGCCTCGGGCGTGGCGTTTTCCATTCACCCGGTATCCGGCAAACGCGATCGCATGGTTATCGAAAGTAGTTGGGGCTGGGGCGAAGCCATCGTGCAAGGTCTCGTGACCCCGGATCATTTCGAAATCGACAAAGCCGATGGACGAGTGCTGCAACGTGAAATCAGAACTAAGACCGTGGTGTCGATGTTCGATTATCAACGTGGGCGGGTGGTCGAGTGTGCCATGCCAGTGCGCCTGCGCGAGCGCGTTTCCTTGGACGATGAACAACTGGCTGCGATCGCCAGCGCGGTTAAGCAAATCGAAACGCATTATGGCTATCCCGTGGACGTTGAATGGGTGCTCGATTGCCATCGGCGCGCGGGCGAGCCCATTACCATCGTGCAGGCGCGACCGGAGACGGTACAGGTCGCGACCGATAAGCCAGCGCCGACCTGGGACGTTTTGAGCGCCGCCAACAAATACGTCTTCACGAAACGATAGGAATTCTGGATGAAACGTAGCCTTGAACGCATGCTAACCACGCACGTCGGCAGCTTGGCCCGGCCGCCCGCGCTGCTCGAAACCATGCGCGAAAAAGAGAACGGCCGACCCTACGATCATGCCTTGTTCGAACGCCAAGTGCGTGACGCGGTCGTAGACTGCGTGCGGCGCCAAGTCAAAGCCGGCATCGATATCGTGACCGATGGCGAGCAGGGCAAGGTCGCATTCTTGAACTATGTGAAGGATCGATTGACGGGCTTTGAAGCGGCGAATGACGAACCGATCATGCCCGAATCGTGGAAGAAGGAGGTGGCCGATTTCCCTGACTACTACCACGGTTACTTTAATAAATATTCAGCCGCGGTGTCGCCATTACGTGTGCTGGTGTGTCGCGGACCCATTCGCTACGAAGGCCAAGCCAGTCTAAAGACGGATCTGGCTAATCTGCACGCGGCCATGCGTGGTCATTCGATTCTCGAAGGTTTCATGCCATCAATTAGCCCGCGCGGTTTCGGCCGCAACGAATACTACGCGAACGATGCCGAATACTACGCCGCCGTAGCGGAAGCCATGCGCACCGAATATCTCGGTATCGTCGACGCGGGTTTCATTTTGCAGGTAGACGATCCCTGGTTGATCGAAATCCTAAGCGACCCAACGCTTGAGCCGGCCGCGCGCCGACAAGACGCGGCCCGGCATGTTGAAATCCTAAATCACGCACTGCGCGGCATTCCGTCCGACAAAATTCGTCTGCATACCTGCTATGGCCTGAATCACGGTCCACGCTTGAACGATATCCCCATGCGCGAAGTGCTGCCGTTCATGCTCGCGATCAATGCGGGCGCCTATTCGTTCGAAGTCGCGAATCCGCGCCATTACCACGAATGGCATCTATGGGAGACGGTCAAGTTGGCGCCCGGCAAGATCCTTATTCCCGGCTTGCTCGGGCATGCGACTAACTATGTTGAACATCCCGAGATGATTGCCGACTACCTCGTGAATTACGCGAATTTGGTGGGGCGAGAGTCGGTGATTGCTGGCGCCGATTGCGGATTCTCATCACGTGCCTCGTTCGCGCCGGAAGTGCATCCCACGGTCGCCTGGGCGAAACTCGCAGCACTCACCGAAGGTGCGGCGCTCGCGAGCAAACGCTTATGGCCGCGCTGAAAGCCGTCAGTGCGAGCGATGCGAAGCAATCCAGTGAATACCACCGCGCTGCCAAACTACGCCGGACTGTTGCTCGACTTCGGCGGAGTGTGCCTGCGCTTGCCGATGGAATTGCATCGCACGGTCGAGCACGAGCTTGGCCTCCCGGCGCAGTCGTTGACGTGGATGGGACCGGTGGCGCCAGAAACCGATCCGCTGTGGCGTGCGATTTGGGCTGGCGAACTTACCGAGCGCGAATATTGGGATCGCCGCGCTGCTGAATTGAGT
>JAYUEZ010000261.1:0-5170 GCA_043738965.1 Gammaproteobacteria bacterium | reverse complement strand
AACGCCAAGCGCCGAAAGCACCGGCGGCAAATAAACTTGCGCCAAGGAGGCTCCCGAATATTTTCAAGCGCCGCGTGCGGCGACGTCGGTGCCGCGTGGTCATCACGCGGTCGGGGGCGAGTTCGTCATTAGCATTGCGTGTCTTTAGTGTTCAACCTAGCATCGCGGGGTGGCGAGTCGAGGCTATTCCAACTCGAATCGGTTGTCGCGTCAATTCAACCCGTTATAGAATTTTTCAAATGCATCACGTTATCGTAACTCCGAGCCACCGCCGCGCATGAATATCTATGCCGTCGATAAACTGACTGCCGAAGCCCGCCGGCTTGCAGCCGAATATCGACGGGTAACCGGTAAAACGTTAGCGTTGAGTGGCGAGATTGCAGTCAACGACGCCATCCGCTTGCTGCGTCTGGAGCCGCCCGAGTCGCCGAATGGCGGTTACGATGCCATGCGGCGCCACGCCGAGCGTATTGAACTGATCCAAATCAGGGCGCGGGTGGTTTTTGACGAGCTTAAGGGGCCGCACCGGCTGGGGGAGCTCAAGCTCGATAAGCCGTGGGATACCTTGCTAGTGGTGTTGATGAACGCTGACTACGAGCCCGTGGAAATCTACAGTCTCGGTCGCGCCGAAGTTCAAGCCGCGCTCGAAGACCGCAATCCCAAACAGAAAGGCAGCCTAACGGTCGCGCGCGCAAAGCGGGTGGGAACCCTCGTCTGGGCCATAACCAATGTGCCGGCGGGCCCGCAGTCACTGGACAAGGTCGGGTAACGCTGACCAATGCGCGGACAATCGCGGCGGTCGACGCGTTAGGACCCGAGGGCCCGTTCGCGAGTCGACTCGCGGGGTTTCAACCGCGCGCCGCGCAGCAGGCGATGGCGGAAATGGTCGCGACTGCCATCGCCGAACGCAGTCACGCCTTGTGCGAAGCCGGCACCGGCACCGGCAAGACCCTGGCCTACTTGGTCCCGGCCGTTCTAGCCGGCCAACGCACCCTCATTAGCACGGCAACCAAGACCCTCCAAGATCAGCTCTATCAACAAGATCTACCGCTGGTGTTGAATGCGCTGGGTAGCGCGCTCACACCAGCGCTGCTTAAGGGGCGAGCTAATTATCTGTGTCTGCATCGACTGGCCAAGGCCGAGAGTGAGCCGACGCTGTGGCCGGAAGATCGCGTGCTGCTGGCCAAAATAACGCATTGGGCGCGCGCGACGCCCAACGGGGATCGCGCCGAGCTTAGCGCCGTGCCCGAGGAAGCAATGCTGTGGCCGCTGGTGACGTCCACGGTCGATAACTGTCTGGGCCAAAGCTGTCCACAGTTTGAACCATGTTTTGTCGTGAAGGCCCGTCGGGCAGCGGCCGCCGCCGATATCGTCGTCGTCAATCATCACTTACTGTTTGCGGATATGGCACTGCGCGAGGAGGGGTTTGGTGAGTTGCTGCCCACCGCGCAAGTCGTGATCGTCGATGAAGCCCATCAACTTCCCGAACTTGCGGCGCAGGCTTTTGGGCATACCGTTTCCAGTCGCCAAGTGCGCGAATTGGGTCGCGATAGCGAGCATGCCGCGCTCAGCGAAGCACCTGACATGCCCGCGTTGAGGGACGCAACGCGAGCGCTCGAGGCAGCGCAAATCTGGGCGCAGAATGAACTAGGACGCTATCAAGGCCGAATCGATCGCGACACGCTGCTAAAAGATCGGGCGGCGCGCGACTCGTTCGAGAAAATTCGTGCTGCCTTGTTGCTGCTGGAATGTAATCTGGACCTGGCTGCGGAGCGGGGCGTGGAGCTTACGCGCTGCTTTGAGCGCTGCGTGGCCCTACGTGCACGCCTCGGCGCCTTTGAAGTCGAAGACGACGATCACGTGCATTGGGTTGAAGTATCCCGACGTGGATTTGTCGTGCATTCAACGCCGCTGGTGGTGGCGGATCAGTTCCGGGCGCGCCTCGAGCAATCGGCGGCGGCGTGGGTGTTTTGTTCCGCGACATTGGCGGTGGATGGCGATTTCAGTCATTTTCGGCGCGAGCTTGGCGTGCACCATGCGCAGGCGACCGCCTGGCCGAGTCCGTTCGATTTTGCCCAACAAGCGCTGCTGTATCTGCCACCCATGGGGGTGGCGCCGAATAGTGGCGAGTATCTCTCCGCGGTCGCCGAGGTGGCGCTTAACGTCATTAACTTAAGCCGCGGCCGCGCGTTTTTGTTATGTACTAGTTACCGCGCGCTGAACCACTACGCCAGTCCGTTACGCGCCGCGCTGAATTATCCGGTGCTCGTGCAAGGCGAAGCACCGCGCGCGGCGTTGCTGGAGGAGTTCAAGCGCCTGGGGAATGCGGTGTTGATTGGGACAGCCACTTTTTGGGAGGGAGTCGATGTACGCGGCGAGGCACTGTCGTGCGTGATCATCGATAAATTACCATTCGCCACGCCAGATGATCCGGTGTTTCGAGCGCGCGTAAAACGGCTGGAAGCCGAGGGTCAAAACGCCTTCACCGCGTATCAAATACCGGTGGCGGCCATTAGCTTGAAACAAGGTGCCGGGCGGTTGATTCGCGACGTCCAGGATCGCGGAGTGTTAGTGCTTTGCGATCCGCGGATCCGATCGCGTGGCTACGGTAAAACCTTTCTGCGCGCGTTACCGCCAGCGCCGGTGACGACGGATTTGGCGGCGGTTGAGGCGTTCTTTAAGATCGAAGTAAAGATCGACCGTAGAGCAGGCCACCCATGAATCGCGCAGCGAAAGCCGCCCAAGGCCCCAGCCGGCGGCGGTCCGCGCAAGACATCATCCTGGAGTCATTTTTGAACACTGACTAAATTCATCTAACTCGATAGAATTTGCGAACACCGAACCCAATGGAGAGCCCAATGAGCAAAAGAATGCTGGGCGATATCGCTATCGATATCGCGATTGAAATCTCGGTAGATGATGGATTTCCGGCCGAAATGCTGGTGCCAAACTTTAAAACCGAATTGGTCGATGCCAATCGCGATTTACTGATGCCGTTTTGTATTAACCCGAAAACTCAGGGCTTAAAACTCAGTATTCATACCTGGGTCGTCAAGACGGGGCATCACACGATCCTTATCGACACTTGCAATGGCAATCATAAGAATCGTCCGACGTTCGAGCTCGCCCATCAGTTGAACACGCCGTATTTGGAACGACTCGCGGCGGTTGGTGTGCACCCGGAAGAGGTCGATATCGTGCTGTGTACGCATTTGCATGTGGATCATTGCGGCTGGAATACCCAACTCAAGAATGGGAAATGGGTCCCGACCTTTCCCAAAGCGAAATACATTTTCTCGCGCAAGGAATACGACCAATGGAACCCGGCGAACCCGGATTGTTCCAAGAACCCAGTCAACGAGGGGGTCTTTAACGATAGCGTGTTACCAGTGGTCGAAGCGGGACAGGCGCAAATAATCGAAGGGAACCACACGTTAGACGATCAGATGCATATCGAGCCTGCGCCTGGTCACACCCAAGGCAGCATCGTAGTCAAGGTGCATTCCAAAGGGCAACACGCGTTATTCGCCGGCGACACCATGCATTCGCCGGTACAGATCCTGCGTCCTGACTGGAGCAGCGGATTCTGCGATATGCCGGAGCAAGCCGCGCAAACTCGCCGCAAATTATTGGAACATTGCGTCGAGAAAAATGCACTGCTGATGCCCGCCCACTTTCCGCCGCCGCATGCGGTGCGGGTCAAGCCCAAGGGCGAATATTTCACGTTTACCCCGGAGTAGGAAATGCGCGAGCGCCTAGCCGCCAAGGTGGCCACCATGCTCGCGTTACAAGACGAGATGAACTCGCGGGTCGATCCGGATTGGATCACGCGCGAGCGTGAATGGTATCGGGCGATCTGGATTGAATGCGCCGAGCTCATGGATCATTACGGCGGCTGGAAATGGTGGAAGGCGTCAACCAAGGATGTCGAGCAAGTCATGCTCGAAATGGTCGATATCTGGCACTTCGGGCTCAGCATGCGAATAGGAGCCGATCGCGATTATGCGAGCGCGGCGGCACAAATTGCCGATGAATGGTCGCGGCCGCTTGCCAGTCAGGGGTTTCTACGTGATGTCGAGGTCTTGGCCGCGACTGCCTTATCGCAACAGACCTTCCTGGTCCACGCCGTACCCGCGTTACTCGCCGATATCGGCCGCGGCTTTGACGATCTCTACCGCAGCTACGTTGGCAAAAACGTGCTCAATTTTTTTCGACAAGACCACGGCTATAAGGAAGGTACCTATCAGAAAGCGTGGCGCGGGCGGGAAGACAATGAGCACTTGGTAGAAATCGTCACCGCGCTCGATGCCGACAGTGCAACCTTTCGACTCGATGTCTACACCGCGCTTAAAACGCGTTACGCGGCGGTGACGTCATTTTGAACATCGTTCTTCCGCGACTTCGAAACACCAGACCAGCAGCGCACAGCACAATTCATTTATTTACCGCCGTGCAAGCCTTCCAAATAACGGTCCGCGTCCAGCGCCGCCATGCATCCTGAACCCGCCGAAGTCACCGCCTGCCGATAGATCGCGTCCGCACAATCTCCGGCGGCGAACACGCCAGGAATATTCGTGGCGGTAGCGAAGCCGTCGGTGCCGCTGCGCACGTTAATATAGCCGCCGTGCATATCGAGCTGACCGGCGAAAATATCGGTGTTGGGCTTGTGCCCAATCGCGATAAATAAACCGTGTAGCGGGATCTCTTTGGTACCCATGCCAGCTGCGTCGCGAATGCGCATGCCGGTGACGCCGCTGGCGTCACCGAGCACCTCATCCAGTGTGTGATTCCATTCGATCGCGACTTTGCCGACGTTAACCTTGTCGAACAAGCGCTGTGCCATGATTTTTTCCGCTTTGAACGCGTCACGTCGATGAACCACGGTGACATGCGAGGCAATATTGGAGAGATATAGGGCTTCCTCGACCGCGGTATTGCCGCCACCGATCACTGCGACCGGTTTATTGCGATAGAAGAATCCATCGCAGGTCGCACACGCCGAGACCCCTTTGCCTTTAAAAGCGTCTTCCGACGGCAGGCCCAGGTATTTCGCGGCGGCGCCGGTCGCAACGATCAAGGCATCGCAGGTATAGGTGCCTTGATCGCCAGTCAGCGACAGGGCGCCTGGCGTTAATCGCGCGGTGTGGATGTGATCGCTAATCAGCTCGGT
>JAYUEZ010000260.1:0-5174 GCA_043738965.1 Gammaproteobacteria bacterium | reverse complement strand
ACACTGGATAGAGCACTTTATCACCGACGTCCTGGCCTAAGCGCTCGGCCCATTTTTTGATGACGGCATTACGCGGATCGTGCGTGCTATAGACGGCGTGGCCGAAGCCCATGATCTTGTCTTTACGCGCCAGCATTTCGAGCAAGCCAAGCTCGGCGTCGTCGGCGCTCGAGAATTTCTCGATTAATTCCATCGCGGCTTCATTGGCCCCGCCGTGTAACGGGCCGCGCAACGAGCCAATGGCGGCGACGACGCAGGAATGCATATCGGACAAGGTTGAAGCGCAGACGCGAGCGGTAAATGTGGAGGCGTTAAATTCGTGCTCTGCGTAAAGAATGAGCGACACATTCATCACCTGGACATGCAGCGCGTTCGGCTTTTTGCCCAGCAGCAAGTGCAGGAAATGTCCGCCAACGGATTCGTCATCGGTCGCGGTTTCAATGCGTACCCCGTCATGACTAAAGCGATACCAATACAGCAGAATCGACGGGAGTACCGAGACTAGGCGCTCGATGTGTTGATTTTGTTCGCTGAAATTCTTCTCGGTTTCGAGATTCCCGAGCATTGAACAACCGGTCCGCATGACGTCCATCGGATGGGCGCTCGCTGGAATTTGTTCCAACACGGTCTTTAGCGCACTCGGTAGACCGCGTAATCCTTGCAAACGTTTTACGTACGCGGCGAGCTGACTGCGATTGGGAAGCTGGCCGTATTGGAGCATATACGCCACCTCCTCGAATTTCGCATTCTCGGCGAGGGTTTCGATGCCATACCCGCGATAGGTGAGTCCAGCATTGCTCTTGCCGACCGTACAGAGTGCCGTCTGCCCCGCGATCTGTCCACGCAGTCCAGCCCCTTCCAACTTTTTGCCTTCAGCCATGTTGTCCTCCTGTAGTCTTACGGACGTGCCTAGTCTTACGGACGTGTCGTTAAGCGAGTCGCTTCGAGTCGTTATTACTCAGCCGCGAACAGTTGATCCAATTTCGATTCAAAGGTGTGGTAGTTCAGGTAATCGTATAACTCCGCACGGGTTTGCATGGTCTCGAGTACCGATTCCTGATTCGGCTCGCTGAGCAGCGCCTTGAACACCTGTTCCGCCGCTTTGGCCATGGCGCGATGTGCGCTTAAGGGGTACAGCGCGATGGCGACGCCAACCCTAGCCAACTCGCCGGTGGTAAACAGTGGCGTCTTGCCGAATTCGGTGATATTGGCGAGCACGGGGACTTTAACCGCTTCGCAGAACTGGCGGTACTCGTCGAGCGACGCCATGGCTTCGGGGAAGACCATATCCGCGCCGGCCTCGACACAGGCGCAGGCGCGATCGAGCGCCGATTGCAGGCCTTCAACCGCGGCAGCATCGGTGCGCGCCATGATCACAAAGCCAGCTGCGCCGCGGGCGTCGACGGCCGCCTTGATGCGATCGACCATCTCCGTCTGATCGACAATGGCTTTGTTGGGGCGGTGACCGCAGCGCTTCTGCAATACCTGATCTTCGATGTGCATCGCAGCGGCGCCCGCGCGGATCATTTCCTTGACAGTACGCGCGATATTGAAGGCGCCACCCCAACCCGTGTCGACATCGACGAGCAGCGGCAACGAACTCGCGCTGGTGATGCGACGCACATCCTCCAACACATTATCAAGCGACGTGATCCCCAGGTCCGGCAAGCCATACGACGCACTGGCGACTCCACTTCCGGAAAGATACAGCGCGCGATGACCAATGCGTTCCGCCATCATCGCGCAATACGCATTGACTGCGCCGACCACGCGGAGCGGCTTATGATCTATGACGGCTTGTCGAAAGCGGTGACCTGCGGATGTCATGCGATAACCTCAGAGGTAGTTTGCGACGTGGTGCGTGGACTAATTTCTTGGATGCCAGCGATGGCGGCGCTCAGTGGTTCGGCGCTTAATTGCTCGCCAATGGCGCGGCGCGCGCTCCGAATGTGGCGGCGCATGAGCAATTCGGCGAGGTCTCTATCGCGTTCCGCGATGGCATCAACAATCCGCCGATGTTCATGCAGCGCCTTGTCCGGGCGTTCGGATTGTTGGCTGGATTGATATCGATACATGCGCACGCGGTGATATAAATCGCCGTGCAGGATTTGCACCAGCTGTGGGTTGCGAGAGGCCTTTACGATGCGATAGTGAAAGTCCCAATTCCCTTCTTGCTGAAAATAAGTGCGACCGGCCACCGCTTTAATTTGTTCTGAGTGCACGTCGAGCAGCGCGTAGAGCTCGGTGATTTCGGCCTGGCTCATCATCTCGGCGGCGAGGCGCGCGGCCATGCCTTCCAAAGCCTCCCGCACATCGTAAATCTCGAGTAATTCCTCCCGTGTCAATGTGACCACTCGCGCGCCGGCATGCGGCACATGGCAGACCAGTCCTAGGCCTTCGAGTCGACGCAGCGCTTCGCGTAAGGGGCCACGGCTAATGCCGTAACGCGTCGCGAGCACGGGTTCGTTCAATTTCGAGCCCTGTGGAAACTCGCCCTTGATGATGGCTGTCTGGATCTCGGCACAGACGCGATCCGCGATCGTGGTCTGTTCAACAATGGATTCTGCAGTGGCTAGCATCGTGATTGTCGACAATTACTGAATGGATGATTGATTAACACCGGAATCACCAGAGATTTTGCCCGGAGTGTCTACAATCCGTCAATTGCGGCGCATCAAAAAAGATGGCCCTCGGTAAGGGCATTGAGGGGTGATTCGCGCGAGCCTCGCGCAACACTACGCGTTGCGGCCGATCAGGCGGAAGAAATTGGCGGTGGTTGCGGCGGCTAACTCAGCGAAGGTGATTTCTCGGAGGCGCGCCAAGAACTCCGCGGTATGCCGTACAAACGCGGGTTCATTTTGCTTGCCCCGATGTGGGACTGGCGCAAGCCATGGAGAATCCGTTTCAACCAACAGTCGTTCGAGGGGTACGCGGCGGGCCACGTCTTGGACAACCGTTGCCGACTTGAAGGTCACGATACCCGAAAACGAAATATAAAACCCCAGATCAAGGGCCGCGCACGCGGTCTCCCAATCGTCGACAAAACAATGCATGACACCGCCGACACGCTCGGCACGCTCTTCACGTAACACGCGAACGACGTCATTGGCGGCGTCGCGAGTATGAATGATGAGTGGCTTGGCCAACGCAACCGCGGCCCGGATGTGGGTGCGAAAGCGATCCCGTTGCCACTCGGGATTGCCCGCTTGTCGAAAGTAATCGAGACCGGTCTCGCCGATCGCGACCACTTCAGGCAACGCTGCGAGCGCTGCTAACCGTTCCACCGTCGGTTCTTCCCGCGCGCGGTCACTATTCGGATGGACGCCGACCGAAGCAAAGACTTCTGCGTGTTGGTGCGCGGCCGCGGCGACCGCTGGAAAGGATTCGAGGTCGACCGCCACACAGAGCATGTGATGAACGTCCGCTGCCCTGGCGTCACGTACCAGATCGGCGACTGAACGCACGCCCTCGATCAAGGGCAAATGACAGTGTGAATCAACCAGCATTCAATTTGCGAAGCCGATAGATACCCGGTCCATAAGATCGCTCTCGTCTTTGTGTGGCACTCCCCGCAACGACGGTGGCGACATTACATGGTGTGAGTTTGGCGATCCGACTTCAGGGCCCCGGCGAGCTGCGTTTCAATCTTGTTACGAGTTGCGCCGTTGTCGAGCTCGCTAAATTGCACCCCAATCCCCGCGTTACGATTGCCTTGGGCGCCGGCGGGGGTAATCCAAACTACTCGCCCTGCGACCGGCAATTTTTCCTTGCTATCCGTCAGAGTGAGCAGCATGAAGACTTCATCGCCGAGCTTGTAGATCTTGTTGGTTGGAATGAAGAGGCCGCCATTTTTAATGAATGGCATATACGCGGCATACAAGGAACTCTTGTCGCGAATAGTTAGGGACAATATGCCCTGACGCGGATTTCTACCGGACGCTGCCACTGGTCTCTCTCCGATGACTTACCGTTGGCCGATTACTGGGTGCTTGCATCGCTACGGTTCCTTGGGGAGTGGCCGCCACGCCTGCATCCAGGCCCGCCACAACATATCCAGCAAATCCCCGTCCCGATAAGTAGCGGACGCAAGGCACAGGCCCTTTACTTCCACCACCGTGTCGATGAACTTGAACAACCGCTGCGAGTGTAGAGCATCCCTAAGCCCAATAGAATCGGCCGGCGCGCTATCGGGAAGCCCAACCAGCAGCTGATGCACGCGGCGATACATCAAGTCGGCGGTTAGCGCTGGTGCTGCGTCGGCGCAGCGTTGGGCCGCTTGGCTCGCATGCAGTCGGCCGCGCGCGACTTGCTCCATCTCCAGATCAATTTGAGCTGCCAACCGCGGTAAGCCCGCCGCGAGCGCGTCGCGTGCGCCAAGCGGCGCGCGATTCGCCAACTGGAATGCGGCGTCAAGATCTTTAGCGACCGCAGTGTCGTCGATGGTCGCGCCCAGCCACGCCAAGCCTATCGCGCCGTCAAATTTATCCATGGCCAGGGCCTGGCAGCGGCTGCGAATGGTGGGCGGAATCCGGTCATGGGCATTGGCGACCAACAAAAAGGCGGCGCCGGCTGGCGGCTCTTCGAGGAGCTTCAGTAAGGCGTTGGAGGCGGCCCGCGTCATCGCGTCCGCGGGGTGAAGCAACACGACCTTCGGTCCCAAGTAGTGGGCTTTGAGAGTGTAGAAGTCGATTAACGCGCGAATTTGGTCGATGGCAATCGAGCTGGAGTCCTCGAGGGGCGACACCGTTCGGAAATCCGGATGGTTGCCTGCTCGAAACAAGGTACAGCCACGACAGCTACCACAGGCGGCTCCCGTGGGGTCGCGTGACTCACACAACAGCATGCCAGCCACCGCTTGCGCGAAAGCGTGCTTGCCGAGGCCGCTACGGCCGTGTAACAGCAGCGCATGGGCGAGGCGTCCGTCACCGACATTGCGGCATACCTGGGTCCACTGCTCGACCTGCCACGGATAGGGAGCGTTCATACGTCGATCGCGTTAATGATCGTCCGCACCTGTGCTTCGACCGCTGCCAATGGCAGGCTAGCATCGATGACTTTGATCCGCCCGGGATCGCTTGCCGCGCGTTGCAGATAGACAGCACGCGCCCGCGTAAAAAAATCCCGATGCTCGGCCTCGAAACGATCGCTCGCGCCGCGCCGCGCCGCCCGCGCTA
>JAYUEZ010000259.1:0-5185 GCA_043738965.1 Gammaproteobacteria bacterium | reverse complement strand
CCCCCAGAATCTGGTGCTGGCTATCACCGGCATCCGACTTACGATGAGACTTTCATCATTGTCGAGGGGTGCTATGACTTTCGCCTTGACGGCAAGTTGCTGAAGCTCGGCCCTGGAGACGTAGTGTTTGTGCCGCGGGGAACGCCCCATGGCTTTGTGAGCACCGGTCCTGATGTAGGTCGTCAAATAATCATTAGCTCTCCCGGCGGTATCTTCGATGCGCTGATTGCCGAAGTTACGATGCTTGACACCGGCAGCCCGACGCGGAAGGGCGCTGATGAAGCGAAGGCAATTGCTACGAGGTACGGGCTTGAGTTTCTGCCTTCGTAGGCTTTGCCCAATCCCGTCAATGCTGTGCGTCGCGGAGATTACACATTGACGCCTAACCCTTATGAGGCCCCCGGTTGTCAATGGCGATAGTAGCCCGTCGAAAATAATTCGAGAATAAATTGTTCGGCACGGCGTGCTGACTTGGATTCAGCAAAACAGTGTCATGGCGTCGCGTGCGCGTGGGACATCTACAAAATTAACTTTCGAAATCAACAGGCGTCAACCAAATAATTGATGTCCCCGGCTCGCTATTTGTCTTTACGAATGGCTATTGCCGGTAAGTTCTTGAGTTTTTGAACCTGATAGGTCGACCGCCGCGGATTCCGACAGTTCTTCGATCGGCGGGGGTTAGCCGCCGGAGCGATGCACCGCACTCGCGCGGAACGCTAATCAAATACTAAGACTTTCAGACCCCGAAATAGTTGAAAAACCGAAACGAGGGTTCCCCATCCAACATGGCGACAAGATCAGTGACGTCGCCGGTTTCCGTTCGCCAGGCCAAGTATTTTTCATATTGCGCGCGAGACTCCCATTGTTCGATGACGGCAAAAGCCGTGGGATCGTCCTGGTTCTGCACGAGGTAGATTGAGATGCAGCCGTCGAAGGCTCGCGTATCCGGTAGAATCTTCCTCATCCATGCGCGCAGGTCCTCGACGGAATCTTTTTTCACGCGGATATCGAGTATTACTTGACAGGTCATCGAGCGTCTCCTTTTGTTTGCTTAAGTGAGCGAATTCCGCACAACGCCAGTCGCTTCCACCAGCGCTTTGAGTTTTCCAAACGCCGCTTCACGGCTGAGGTACTTGAGCCCGCAATCTGGCGCCGGCATCAAACGTTCGGGCGCGACAAACGGCAGCGCGCGGCGGATCCGCCGCGCGAGTTCGTCCACCGGCTCGACCTCGTTCGAGGATAAATCGACCACGCCGAGCACGATGGTTTTGCTGCTTAGTTCGCGCAGCACGCCTAAATCCAAATGCGGTTGCGCAGCCTCGATGGAGATTTGATCGACCACGCAATCGGCGAGCTGCGACAAAAACGCATACGCCTTGGGCTTATCCTTCGAGACCACGAAACCGTAGCCAAAACATAGGTGGATGGCGGTGGTCGTTTTTAAGCCCGCTAGGGCACGGTTGATGGCTTTTACTCCGTAGCGAGTGGCGCCGTCGGGATCGTTTCTCAACCACGGTTCGTCGAGCTGAACCACGTCCGCGCCGGCCGCCTCGAGATCACGCGCTTCAGCGTTAACTGCGTCGGCAAACGCCAGTGCGAGCGCTTCAGGATCCCCATAGTGTTCATCGAGCACTTGCTTGCTCATCGTGAACGGGCCAGGCAGCGTGATCTTGGCACGGCGCTCGGTATGGCGTTTAAGGAATTTCAGATCATCCACCTCAACCGGACCCAGGCGCCGAATTGGCCCGACCACGCGCGGCATCGGGATCTCATAGCCCTGGACCACGCGGACGAATGGATTGGCATCGTCGAGCCCTTCGAGCGCGCTTGAAAAGCGATTGGAATAACTTTCACGCCGCATCTCGCCATCGGTGATGATGTCGATGCCGGCGCGCTCTTGATCTCGGATCGCAAGTAAAGTTGCATCGTTCTGCGCTTCTTCCAGCCACGGGGCGGTGATGCGCCAGACTTCATGAGCGCGCACACGCGGCACGAGTTTGGCGTTCAATATTTCGTGATTCACTAACCAGCCGGGCTGCGGATAGCTGCCGACGACGGTGGTTTGTAACAAGTTGACGGACACTATGCTCGGGGTGTTCATTTCTTAGCCGCACGTTCGATTGCTTCCAGGATGATTTTCTCCGCCTCCGCGGCGTCGCCCCAGCCTAGCACCTTGACCCATTTCGTGGCTTCAAGATCTTTGTAGTGCTGAAAGAAATGTTCGATCTGTTTCACCGTGATGTCCGGCAGATCCGTGTAGTTGTGAACGTTTTCATAGCGGCGCGTCAGGCGCGGCACCGGCACGGCGATGATCTTCTCATCGCCTCCGGCCTCGTCCTGCATTCTCAGCACACCGACGGGACGACAGGCGACGAGGGCGCCCGGAATGATGCCGCGCTGATTCGCGATCAACACATCGCACGGGTCGCCATCGTCAGACAGGGTATGCGGAATAAAGCCGTAGTTACCGGGATAACGCATCGACGTATAGAGAAAGCGATCGACGACCAAAGCGCCGGACGCCTTATCCATTTCATACTTGATCGGTTCGCCGCCAACCGGCACTTCCACGATCACATTCACTTCATGCGGGGGATCGCGGCCAATCGAAATTGCTTCAAGACGCACCATTAATCTCCTTGAGTCGAGCACCCGTTGTTCTGTCAACGCCGCCGCCGAGCGCCGTAGCGCTCACCAATTTACTCCTCACGGACAGGCTTCCCGTGGTACGGTGGAACGATGTTCCAATCGCCAACAATCTATCCGTAATTCACGACACAGCGTTACCCCGTTGCTAGATCCCGCTCGAACCCACCGCATCTTAAGTCTTGCCTTGCCCGTGATAGGCGGGATGGTATCGCAGAATATTCTTAATTTAGTCGATACCGCGATGGTCAGTCGCCTGCCAAACAGCAACGCGGCGCTCGCTGCCGTGGGTTACGGTGGGTTTTTGTTGTTTGCGACCCAGGCCATTGTGCTCGGTCTATCCACTGGCGTACTGGCCTCTGCCGCGCGCCGCAAGGGTGAGGGCCGATTAGGCGAGACGGCCTATCCGCTAAACGCCGCGCTAATCCTGGTGGCATTGGTCGCGCCAGTACTTTCTGGTTTGTTGATTTGGGCCATCCCGCATCTCTATCCCTACGTGAACAGTGATCCCAAGGTGCTGGCGCTCGGCGTTCCGTATTTGCAGATCCGAGCCGTTGGTATCGTATTCGTGTGCATGAATTTTTCGTTCCGCGGTTATTGGAATGCGGTCGACATGACGCGCCTCTACATGATCACGCTCATCCTCATGCACGCGCTCAATATTGCGTTGAACTACGTGCTGATCTTTGGACATTTCGGTCTGCCAGCGCTGGGGGTGCGCGGCGCCGCGATTGCCTCGGTGGTAGCGCTTGGGGTTGGCACGTCGATTTATTTCGTGTTCGGCTGCAAGTTCGCACGTGAGTACGGCTTCCTAAAGCAGTTGCCACCGCCTGCGGATGTCAAACGCCTGATTCAAATTTCGCTGCCGAGCGGCATTCAGCAGCTGTTTTTCTCGGCGGGCTATTTGGCGACGTTTTGGATTATCGGCAAGATCGGTACGGCGGAGGTTGCCGCCGCTAATGTGTTGATCAACGTCATGCTGGTTGCGCTGCTACCGGGCATGGGCTTAGGTCTTGCGGCGGCGACGTTGGTCGGGCAGGCGCTGGGACGTAGCGAGGTCGACGAAGCCGCGCGCTGGGGCTGGGACGTGGTGAAAGTCGCGGTGGTGGGTCTCATCGCGCTCGGGTTGCCAATGGTGCTATGTCCCCGGTTGTTGCTGACGACGATTTATACCTTGGAGCCGAAGACGCTCGAAATTGCGTTGTGGCCGCTGCGCCTGGTCGGCTTAAGCATGGTCTTCGAAGCCATCGGCACGGTGCTGCAAAATTCCTTGCTCGGCGCCGGCGATACGCGCCGCGTGATGCGGGTCGCCATCATCAATCAATGGCTGCTATTTCTGCCAGGCGCCTACTTGGTCGGACCAGTGTTAGGTCATGGCCTCACCGCGATTTGGTTGCTGCAGGTGTGTTATCGGGCGCTGCAAGCCGGAGTCTTCAGTTGGTTTTGGTCACGCCGCGAGTGGGCGAAGATTAAGATCTAGGCATGCGACGCTAATCTAATACGCTGGCCGACGATACCCGCCGCGAATGCCGCTCGGCGACAACACCAGCTGCCAAGTTTGCAAACTGCGCGCGCGGAAGGCGCCAGCGAAGAGCATTAGATAGTATTTCCACAGGCGCTCAAACTGTGCCGGTAACGGCGTCGCAAAGGTGGGACACGCGCGCGTGAAGTTGTCGTGCCAGGCGCGGAGTGTGCGCGCGTAGTCGGCGCCAAAATTGTGTAAATCTTCGAGCACAAAGCGCCGATCGAATGCCTGCACCACGCGGGCAAGCGATGGAATTTCGCTATTCGGAAAGATATAGCGAGTAACCCACGGGTCGATGCCTAAGCCTTGGTCATTACGGCCGATGGTGTGCAGCAAAAACAAGCCATCCGGGCGGAGATTGCGGCGCGCGGTATCGAAATACGCACGATAGTTTTTGCGGCCGACGTGTTCGAACATCCCGAGCGATACGATGCGATCGAACTGAGTCGCGACTTCGCGATAATCCTGGAGCCGGATCTCGATCGGCAAATCGCGACATAGTTCACGCGCCATTGCTACTTGGGCTTGGGAGATGGTTACACCCACGACCTCCACGCCGTAGTTTTCCGCCGCGTACTTCGCGAAGCTGCCCCAGCCACAACCGATGTCGAGCACGCGCATGCCCGGTTTGAGCTCGAGCTTGCGGCAGACCAATTCCAATTTGTGTTCTTGCGCGGTGTCCAGATCGTTGGCGTGCGCCCAATAACCGCAGGTGTAGACCATGCGCGGGCCGAGCATCGCGCGATATAACTCGTTGCTTAGATCGTAATGCACTTCAGCCACGCGGTGCGCGCGCTTTCGACCCTGGAGGTTACAACAGGCGGCCAGCAGAGCGACGAAGTGGCGCGGTAAGTTGACGATGGCTTCATCGACGTGCGCGTCAATTAAATGTTCAAAGAATTGATCGAGTCGCTCCGCCTCCCACCAACCTTCGACATAAGCCTCGCCCAAACCGAGCGAACCGTGCAGTAAGCAGCGTCTGAATAGTTGCGGATGGGTAACCGCCATATCCCA
>JAYUEZ010000258.1:0-5200 GCA_043738965.1 Gammaproteobacteria bacterium | reverse complement strand
GATTTCGCTCGGCGAAAAGTCTATTGGGCGTAGCCCTCTTCACGCGTTATCGCCCCGACATACGCGCAGTAGCGCCGGATACCTCGCCGCTACCGATTTGTTCGCCGAGCAGCTGGCGCATGTCGGCGATTTGCTTGTACACGGCGTTCGCCGCTTTGATCTTGTCTTCGTAGTACGTGCGTGCCTGCTGCAGCTGCGCTTTTTGTTGGCTGATCTTTTGCGCTAATACGGTCAGCTTTTGATAGTTCTCGCGCAGCTGTTGCTCTTTTTGTCGATAGTGAGTGGCGTAGCGCTGGCGTAATTCGGCATCGCGTTTGCGCAACTCGTTCGCCGCCTTTTGCTGCAAGCGCTGCGCCTTTTCTTGATAACGGCGCTCCACATCGAGCGTGCGCTCGATCAGATTAGCCTCGACATAATTGCGTAACCGGCGTTCGAAATCACGCATGACGGCCGACATTTCGTCATCCGTTGGCGTCGGCGCCACGCTCGGACTGCGCGTCGCTTCTAACCGTGGCCCGTCAAGGAGGACAGTGGCCGGTGTCGCACGTGGCGCGGCCGTCGCCTCGAGCACGTTGAAATCGATAAACTCAGAGCTCGTGCTGTCGATCTCCGCGGCGACGTTAGCACCCGTTAGCGTCGAATCCACGGCAAGTGCGGCACGGCGTAAATCGATATCTTCAATCAGCCGCGCCAAACTCTGCCCGGTCTGGGTAGCGGTAAGATTCGGTGCCAGCGCAGGGGTTCCAAGCGCAGCCGCAAATTCTTGTTGCGTATATAAGCGATCGACACGTTCGTCCGGCGCGCCTATCGGCGACGCGGAATTTTGTCGGTCATCCATAGCAGTCCCCTGGGGTTTCATGAACGATGCGGACGAATTGTTCGCGGTCGGCGGTGATGGAAACAGCACGACGTTGGACGCTTCAGCAGTGTGCGAATCGGCGTAAAGCGCCAACGCTGGATCATGTCGAAGCAGCGTTAGAATCGATTCGACAAGGTAATGTACTTGGAATCCACACTCGGCGAGCACAAACGCGCCGACCGCGCTAAGCGCCGGGTCATCGGCGCACACGATGTAGCGCTCATCGCGGCTCAACCGCGGTGCCTGCGCGCGCAGCGCGTTGAGCGGAATGTTTCGACTATGGCGTAACGGTCCTTTGGCGTAAACTTCCGGGTCGCTGATATCTAGCCAGCGACTACCGGCCCGCGCGGCGTTTACCGCTTCCGCGGCGTCAATTCCAAACAATAGCGGCCCACGGATCAACTCGTCAAAATGCGTTTTCGCGAGTCGTAGCACGCGGCCGTCGGTCAGCATGGTGACATTCGCATCGCGCGGATAACCGGATAATAATGCCGCTTCGCCGAAGGTATTTCCCGGACGCAGATCGCTGACATGACTATCCGTGCGTCCTTGGCCGCGTCGACGCGCGACCTCGGCGTAGCCGCGCGCCAAGATATAAAAATACTCGCCAGGCTCACCTTGCTGGACAATCGTGTCCTCCGCGTGAACATCAAGCGGGTCGAGCGTGCCAAAAAGGCGTTGTATGGCGTCCGTCGGCAGCACTTGGAACAGGGCCGAGCGCATGATGTCCGTCATCGAGTCCACGGGTTCGCCATGCGTAAGGTCGCTCACGGCGAGTTCGCCCGGGGCGCCCGGCAGGCGGGTAGATTCCGCTTCGCGTTCAAGCTCGATGTGCGCCACCGACGCAATGATGCAGACCGAATGACCGCGCGCGGTGTAGCGCTTGGTCGATGCCTGATCGAGCGGCCGGCGCGCGGCGCGCGCACCGCCGCGTAAACGCTGCACAAACCGGCCCTGCTCGATGAGATCTAAATCGCCTTTTAGCAGGTAATGTATCAGTCCATCGTTGGCGCCGAACAAATAAACTGGCTGCCCCACGCCAATGGTACGAACCGTGGTCGCTTGCCATAATCGGCGCTGCGCTTCGGGCGACAATCGGTTAACCGGCACCAGGTCGCGGAAGGCGGCTGCATTGTCGTCACGTTCGGCCATGAGGGTCGCCATCCGCGTGCTTAGTGGTCAGTTACACGCACTATAGGCAGCGGGCAAGAATTCCTACAAGGTAACTGATGCACTCCCCACTTTTGTTTACATGTTGGCGCCGCGCAGCGGGTGGCATTTCACACCCGTACACAACGCGGATCGTGAACGATAATAGAACGACACAGCACAACCGTAAGGAGCCCGCGCGATGTGGCAAGCCTTGAGCATTTATCACGTCAATGTGAATTGTACGAACCTGGAACGTTCGCTGGCATTCTATGAAATGCTGGGTTTCCAAGCAGTCATCGACATTCCCGCAGGCGATATCCCCGGTTTGGGCCTCCTTCCGGCGATCTGTCGCGCGAAATTGCTGCGCCTAGGCGACGACCCACGGGGGACGCTTATCGATCTCATCGAATGGCAAATACCGGTTCCGCACGGCGCGCCGTATGCCGACCTCGGTCACACGGGAATCGCCCGCCTTTGCTTGCGAGTAAAAGGCCTCGACGAGATGGTCACTACGCTGCAAAGTCGTGGTGTGCGTTTTATCTCCGAACCGATGTCGCCCGCATTGGCCGGTGGCCGCCAAAAATTCGTGTGCTTCTATGACCCCGATGGGACCGTGCTCGAACTGATGGAGTTTTTCAAAGCGTGAGCGCCAGTTCCGGACCCGCAACGGTAGCCGAGCGCTAACACCATGCTCGATCTCAGCCCTGTCAGTTCGATCGCCCACACCATTCAACTCGCGGTCACCCCGGTGTTCTTGTTGACCGGGGTGGGCGCGATCCTCGCGGTACTTACCAATCGACTGGGGCGGATTATCGATCGCGCGCGTGTGCTTCATACGCGGCTGGATTCGCTGGTAGGCGAAGGCGCCGCGCCGTTGCGGGCGGAACTCCAGAGCTTGGGCGAGCGCGGCCGTTATATTCAGTGGGCGATCGGTCTCTCGACGCTGTCCGCGCTGTTGATTTGCGTGGTCGTCGCGGTGCTCTTCCTCGCCGAATTCACCGCGGTAAATTTAATCGTCCCGATAGCCTGGACATTCGTCGCGGCCATGAGCGCGTTATTTCTGGCGTTGCTAAGCTTTCTGCGCGAGATCTTCCTCGCAACCGCCCATGTCCGCATCGGGCTTTAAATCGCGCTGCTGTTGCCACAATAGAAAACACACGATCGACACGTTCAGCAGGTTCCACCCGATGCCGTTAATAAACGCGGCCCTGTACGAACCGGTCCAATCATAAATCGCGCCGGAGACCCAACCGCCGAACGCCATGCCAAACAAGGTCGCCATCATCACCACCCCTACGCGACTCCCAGCTTCCGCGGCGGGGAAATATTCGCGAATGATGATCGCGTAAGTGGGTACGATGCCGCCTTGAAACAGACCAAATAAACCGGAGACCAGGTAGAGTGAAACCAAGCCGTTGGCCGGCAGGAATAACAACAACGCCAGGCCCTGCATCGTCGAGCCGATCAAAAGGGTGCGCAAGCCGCCGATGCGATCAGCCACCAAACCTGACGCAAGCCGGCTAATGATGCCTAACCCAAGCATTAGCGACAGCATCTCGGCTCCGCGCGCTGGACCGAGTTTGAGATCGCTGCACAGCGCGACTAGATGCACCTGCGGCATCGACATCGCCACGCAACAACCGATCCCAGCGAGAAACAGTAGCGCGGTAAGCGCATTCGGCGTCAGTCCCAGCGGCCGCGAGTCGACCCTAACGCGCGACACTGCGCTCGCCGCGCGAGAGGCCTGGAAGCGCCGCCGCAGGACTAGCGACAGGGGCAGCATGGTCACGAAACAAAAAACGCCTAACGCTAGATAAGTCGTACGCCAACCCGCGGTCACGAGAAAGTGTTGAACCACGCGCGGCCAAATGGCGCCCGCTAAATAATTGCCGCTAGCGCAGATCGCGACCGCGATGCCCCGTCGCTTCACGAACCAATGTGAGATATCCGCGATCAACGGCGCAAAAGTTGCCGAGACCCCGAAGAATCCGATCAACACGCCATGAATCAGCGCAAATTGCCATAGCGTTTGCGCGGTGGAAGCCAGCGCGAATCCCGCGCCAAGTGCGAACGCGGCGATGATCACCGGAACGACGATGCCGTAGCGATCCATCAAACGACCCATCAACACGCCGCCAAACCCAAAGCCGAGCATGATCATCGTGAACGGCAGCGATGCGTCGGCCCGATCGATATGAAACTCGTTTTGGATGGTCGGCAACGCAACCATCACGGTATACATCCCGGCGCCAGCAATGGTCATCAAACACAGCGACGCGGCGAGTCGGATCCAGGCGTACGGCGATTCGATGTCAGTCGATGCGTTCATGTCTTGGTTTGATCGGCGTAGCGAATGTCGATAATCGTATAGCGGGTTTCGCCACGCGCGGTACGGACGATGACTGTGTCATCAAAGGTACGCTTCAATAGCGCGCGAGCCAATGGCGCATCGACGCTGATATAATCGTCGCCGCCGTCCAATTCATCACCACCGACGATGCGATGGGTAATCGATTGGCCGGCCACGTCCGCTAATTCCACCCACGCGCCAAAATATATTCGATCAGCCGCGGCCGGCGTTTCCGCCACTACCGTGAGATTGGGCATGCGCCGTTGCAAAAGGCCCAACCGATGATCGATCTCGCGCAATTCCTTTTTGCGGTAAATATATTCTGCATTTTCTGAGCGATCCCCCTCGGCAGCCGCGGCCGCCAGATGCTTCACGGTGTCGGCCCGACGCGCCCAAAGTCCGTGTAATTCAGCCTCGAGCCGGCGATAGCCATCGGCCGTAATATACGGCGAAGATGGATTTGCGGGTGGACGCCAACGGCTCATGGAACTGACTTGAGAGAAAGCACGTGGCCATACTAAACGGGACGGCAACCAACACGAAAGCATTCAGTCCATGACTCGACGGCGCGTGCAGAGCTTTCCGCCGATCGCCAACCGGCGCGCCACCGTCCTCATTCTAGGCAGTATGCCTGGCGCCGCATCACTAGCCGCCAAACAGTACTATGCGCATCCACGCAACGCGTTTTGGCCGATCATGACCACGCTGCTGAAGCTCGATAAAAACGCGTCCTACGCGGCCCGCGTCGCGGCCTTGAAGGCTGCGCGAATCGCCGTGTGGGATGTGTTCGCCTCGTGTCTTCGGGATGGCAGCTTAGATAGCAGCATCGAACTGGGTAG
>JAYUEZ010000257.1:0-5224 GCA_043738965.1 Gammaproteobacteria bacterium | reverse complement strand
GCGCCGAATTTTCCGGAAACGGCGGCAACAACGGGGTGCCAAGGACAAAATGGCGGTTGGTTATCGGCATCGCTGTCGCACGCCCCGGCAAGGCATCGTTCGCGCTTGGCATGGCTAAGCGTTTTCTCGCTCCCAACATGATCATTCTCCCGGCGGATAGTACTGCGATAAACCTTGGGCGTTTGCGGTGAAAAAAGCAAGGTGGTAGTCGGCTGTTGGTTGAGTCAAACTCGCGTCATGCGTCAATTGCCATGGATCGCCTACACAACGTAGGACTCACGTTCGGGCAGCAAATCTATACTCCGCAAAACACAGCCACTCGAGAGTTGGTCGTCGATGATCGACCCTACGCGGGGTGACTCTGCGGGGGACTCAGCTTCATCTTTGGATCGGTGAGTCTATCCTGGACATTTTGAGAACCGCGGCGATCGCTGGTATATATGCGGCAGTCGTATACGCGAGGGCATCGGCATGGGCGCGAATGAGGAACCGATTGAAGTCTACTGCGATGCCATCGGAGTCACCTATTGCAGCACGCGCGAGCGCTTGATTCGAGCCGGCCTCGCGACTAACGACATGTTTCCAGAGGCCACTGAAGCCTGGCGCGGGAACGGACCGCTGCGCGAGCCTGATGAATTATTGTGGTCGATCCAAAAAACCTCGCGCAATCGCTATAAGGTGCTATGGGGGCTGTGCGTTGAACCGGCTTCTGACTGAAGCGTGATCAATCAACTTACATCCTCTGGCGTCGGGCGCGCTTGGAATTAGATCGTTGTATCAACCACTATCGCTGTTCATCGCGCTACGCTATTTGCGCACCAAACGCCGCAATCGATTTGCGACGTTTATCTCCTATGCATCGGTATTTGGCATCGGCTTAGGCGCCGCAGTCTTAATTATCGTGCTCTCGGTGATGAACGGCTTCGAACGCGAAGTCAGTCGTCATATTTTGGATATGACCGCACATGCGTCTGTGTTCAAACTCGGCGTTCCGCTCGAACAGTGGCCACAAGTCGCCGACAAACTTCGCGCGTTACCCGAGGTGACCGGCGTCGAACCGTTTATCCGTGGCAGCGGCATGCTCAATTATCGCGGTCAAGTGCGTGGCGTCGTCGTTTACGGCGTACCGGCGGCAAGCGAAGGCAATGTCTCGAACCTACATCAATACTTACCCGGTCGTTCGCTCGCCAAGCTCAGTTCTATGGACGATCCGCCGCGCACGTTTATCGGCAAGACATTGGCGAACACCTTGGGTGTACACGAAGGCGAAATCGTCACCTTGATTTTGCCGCGTTGGAGCGATCACGGATCGATGTTGCTGCCGCTGTATCAACCGCTGATGGTGGTGGGGGTCTTCAGCGCCGGCATGCATGAATTTGATTCAACGTTTGCGATCTTGAATTTGGAACAGGCCGCTAAAATCTATGGATTCAAGGACGCGGTCACTGGGCTACGCGTTCGCTTCAACGACGCCCAACAGGCGCCGCAACTCGCGCAACACTTGCAGCAGGCGCTTGGCGCGAGTTACGCCACGCTTGATTGGACGCAATACCACCAAAATTTCTTCATCGCACTGAAATCCCAGAAGCGAATTTTATTCATGATTCTGTCGCTGATCATCGCGGTCGCCGCGTTTAATATCATTGCCTCGATGATCATGGTCGTGAAAGAAAAAACTGGCGATATCGCCATCCTGCGGACGTTGGGTTACGGCCGACGCAACGTGCTCGCGGTATTCGTGACCCAGGGCGTGATTATCGCTGGCAGCGGCATCGCGCTCGGGATTGCTGGCGGGCTGCTTGGAGCACGATACGCCGATGCGCTGATGCATTGGTTGGAACAGCTGCTCGGGGTGCAGTTCATTAAGCCGGACGTGTACTACATCAGTTATCTGCCAACTCAAGTCGCCTTTGGCGATGTCGCGATGGTCTCCGCCGTTACGTTTTTTATTGGCGTGCTGGCGACCATTTATCCGGCGTGGCGTGCCGCGAAAATTGCGCCTGGCGAGGCGCTGCGCGCTGAATAGTTTGCGTCGCGTCTCGGATCTCAAAGCCAATAATTGGCGAGCGTTCGACGCGAACTCAACGTCATGAACTGCCCAACCGCATTACGCATGTTATCGGTCGCCACGAGAATCGAATCGAAAACCTTGGACACCCCGCGCGCGTTGCTCGGCGCCCTTTCCGGACCGCGCTGAAGTAATTCCTGGCGTGCCTCGGGCTCGGCGAAAATCGTCATGACACGCTCATAGTTCACGAGCAAAGAACGAAACAGCGTCGGCGCCGCAAGGCTCATGGTGTTTGCGATCCGTTCGAGTGGCGTCAAATCAAATAGCGCGTCGATTACTGCTGGCGCCGGATCGAGTATTTGATCGAGCGATTCAAGGACGAGCCACAGCCCCAACCACGTGAGATATCTCGAAGAACGGAGCTTGGCCTGCCGCAACAGCCAGCTGTCATCAACGCTGCGCTCAAGCTTGAACAGCTGCCAATTCGTGTACGAGTTAGCGTAACGCACGAGATCTCGCCGCAAATAGGCCCACCGGTCATCGATCGCAAAGGTCGCGGGCGCGGCGTACCAACCTAGGACCTCGCGGCGCACTTGCTTAAATGACGTGTGCCCGTAAAGGGGACGTGCATCAAGTAGAAGTTGGATCCGCGTTCCGAAGACCGCCGGCGCTTCATCAAGATTGCCAAAACCGCCCGCCGCGCAGAGCGCCTCGGGTTTGGTGGGCGTGCGATAGATTCCCCAAGGTTTGGGGGCCTTAAGACCGCATTCGGCCGCGCAGGAAAATAGTGTCGAGGCAACTTCGTCACAGGCCCGTGGCGCCCAATCGCCGGGTGCCTGCAACATAATTGAATCTAAGTCGGACCCGAGCCGCGCTTCTAGGCGACCTAATGAGCCTCCTGCGGCAACGCATAACAGTGGCGTCAGCGTAAGCGACCGTGAGGCTATTGCTCGTTCCAAATGACCAATCAACTCAAGCGAGTACACGCGGCTGTTGGCGAGCGTGGGAAACTCATCGAGGTTTAAATGGGGTTTGGTCATGAGATCGGGAGGGCCGCAAACCAGATTGATTGAGGATTAACACGAAATGACCGCGGCTCCACCATTTATTTCAGGTGCCGTACCAGTACGCTGAGGTTGTCCGTTGGGAGATTACGCACAAACGATTTCATAAATTAAAATCTAGAATAATTCTAGGTCTAAAATTTAACCATCTAAAATTATTTGATTTATTTTTATTGCCTAGAATAAGAATCGCTTGCGACTAACTTCACTAATCGCTTAACATACGAACCGTAACTGATTAATCCGATAGAGTTTAGCGGATGTATCAAATCGCCCCGACCAACGAACGTACCGCTGCCTTACCCAAGGCGGCAATGCCCAATTTAGTCCTGTTTATTAAAAGTCTTAGAAAAGCGCCAGTTAAGACGCGTGTTGTCAGTGAGTTAGTAAAACATCCCAATAACTTCCCGCTTGAGGTCAGGCCTGTACCCCCGTGGTTAGGGTGGGTGCAGGCGCTGAACGCGGCGCGCGACACACCGTCGCGCGGAGTTGAATTAGAATTTTTCTCAGGGTCCTACGTGGCCGTGGGAACTTCGATTGACGTACTCATCCCCGTGCGCCACGACCGGCACCGCTTCCGATGCCGCGTGCTCGCGTTGAAAGAGAACGCCCTCGGCTACACCGTCGGGGTGTGCTTATGGAATCCGGCTGCGATCGCTAAAGTTAGAGTGATCGAGCGGATTTGTTGGCTCGAGTGCCAACTCAAGGCCAACGCCTTCTCAAGGATCAAGATTCGCAGAGCGCGGTGGCTTAACTAAAATCCGACGGTGCTCGGCCTACTGCTGGCCTGCGGCATATGCCGCGCGGACCTCTTCAGCGATCACCTCGATTCCCCGTTGCAATGTTGCATCTGGCTGCGCATAAGAAATGCGAATGCATTCCGCCAGATGTTTTGACGCGCCACGGTGACCGGGTCCGAAGTGATGTCCGGGGATCACCAGCACTCCGCGCCGCTTCAGGCGCTGATAAAGCGCTTGTGCTGTTATTGGTAATCCTGGGAACCAGACCCACAGGAAAATTGCGCCATCTGATTCATGGAGCCGATAGTCCAGGCCTGCAAACGCCGCATCGCAATACGCGATGGCTTGTCGCGATTTCGTGGCATAAAACGGCCGAATGATTTGATTCGCAAATACCGTAAGTTGATCATCCGCCAAGAGGTCGAGCACCAGCCGTGCGCCTAGTGAATTATTGGCTAGGGCCAGCGTGGCATTGGCGCTGATCAACACATCGATTAAGGCTTCGTCGGCGACAACCATGCCGGTTCGCAACCCCGGCAGGCCAAGTTTTGAAAGGCTGAAACAGGCCACCAAATGTTTCGACCAGCGTGGCGGTGACAACTCCGGTGGAAATAGAATTCCGGGCAGTGGATTACCATACGCATTATCCAAAATCAGTGGAATATCGCGTGCTTCGGCTAGGCGCAGCAACCATTCTAAATCCGTGTTGCTGATGGCATTGCCGGTCGGGTTAGTCGGCCGGCTAATGCAAATCGCGCCCACCGTTCCGTCGGCTTGCTCCAGAGCCTCGGTGTCTAACGAATAGCGAAAGCGATGGTCGCCGGTCAGTGTAATTTTCGACGGCACACTGACAATGCCATCCGCCTCCAAGCACAAATCGCTATAGCCGATATATTCCGGCATTTGTGGCAGCAAGATTCGGCGTTTTTCGCCGGCGGTATTCACGCCAGAAAACGCGTTAAAAAGCAGGAAAAAGCTTGCTTGGCTGCCTGCGGTACAGAGCACGTTGGGTGCGCCAATCGGCCAGCCGCAGTGAGCCGTTAGAAATCGCGCGAACGCGCTAATAAATGGCTGGTTACCTTGCGGCGAGTCGTATGCCGCGAACGTATTGTCCAACTCACGTGTCGTGGCTAGTTCGCGCAATTTGTTACCGAACCAGTCGTGTACTTCGGGAATGCGGCTGGGATTTCCACCCCCGAGATTCAGTATCTCAAGATCGCCGTGTTGCAACTGTCCAAGATCATCCATGAGTTGCCGCGTGCCACTGTGGCTAGTAAATCGTTCAGCGAACTTTGAAAATCGCATGCGGTAACCTCATTGCGATAGATACGCTGGCGCGGGTGTCTCTTAAGTCTACCCGCTCTCGACTTAGGCTATAGTTGCGGTCCTCCTTAACACCCAAGAGAATAATT
>JAYUEZ010000256.1:0-5231 GCA_043738965.1 Gammaproteobacteria bacterium | reverse complement strand
CGCACGAAGGCATTGGCGCCCTGCGTGGCAACGATGAACTATTCATGCAGATGAAGTATCAGTTCTAACTCAACTGACTCAAGTTAAAAACCCCGCCCGGGTTGAACCAAATCAACCGGGTGGGGCACTAAAGCTAGCACAAGCAGCCTAACCAGGAGGCACTATGAAGAAACCGATGTATTACGCGCTACTCGCGGCATTTGCAGCAACGCCGCTAGTAGCCACTGCTTTCACGCCCGACGACTTCATGGCGTGGGTAAAAGCCAATCAGGAAGCGAAACCCCAATTCGTGGACGGCGATACCATTACGTACGAAAAGGCCAACCTTGTACGGCCATTTCTCCCCGCCGAATTCGCCGACGAAGTTATCTTCCAAGGCATGGACATGAAGATTAAAGACGCGGGCGATATCACCCCGTCTGATGCGTACAAGGCGGCTACCGAGAAGTTCAAAGGTACCGCGACCATCGCGGCCGACGGCGCACTGGAAAATTACACGGCGGGACGACCCTTCGACCCCGCCACCTTTAAGCCGGGCAGCAAGGAAGACGGCTGGAAGATGGTGTGGAATTGGAACTTCCGCTGGCAGAATGCGGGTCTGCGCGTGGGTGAAGTGCATTGGGTGTGGGTCCGCAAGGGCGGGGAGCACACCAACCACGAAATCATGAGCGACGGCAACGGTAGGTACAAACAGTTCTACCAAGGCGGCGGTAGCTTTGAGCGCGTGCTCACCGGCCCGTACCAACGGGTGATGTTCTCGCATCGTGCTGAATTGGCGGCGACAAACTATAAAGTGAACAACGGCGAAGGCTTTGCCAAGGGCACCGAGTTCCGGGAATACACCGGCTTCACCGCGCCCTTCGACATCTCCGGCACCGCGTTCCTCATCCTGCGCTACGACGATCCGCGTAAAGGCGACGATTCGTGGGCGTATATTCCTAGCCTTCGCCGCGTCCGCCGTATCTCCGTAGAAGTGAAATCGGACTCCTTGCTGGGCACCGATCATACCTTGGAAGATTTTTACTGCTTCAACGGTCGACCACTCGAACACGATTGGGAATATATCGGCACGGCGAATATGCTGGCGGTTGCCCGCTCGCGTAACACGCATACCGTGTACTACGGCCCGAACGGTTGGATCCCGCTAGACGATTGGGCGCTGCGCAAGATGGACATCATCAAGCAGGTCCCGAAACGCGCCAGCCACCCGTATTCGCAGAAGTTCTTAACCGTCGATCGCGATTCCGGCGAGTGCTACTACGCGAACAGCTTCGACAAGGCTAACAACCTGTGGAAGGTGTGGCAGTTGACCAAGGCATTCACTGACGATCCGCAGTTCAAGGCGCAGGCGACTGACTTTGATGGAGTGCCGACCCCGGCTGGTCTTAGAGTAAGCTCGTTCCAAAGCATCAACGTGATTGACCTCCAAAACAATCGCGGCACCTTGGTGCCCTGCCGCGGCATTGGGAATCCCGACACCGACCTGAACGTGGTGAAGAAGATCCTCGACGTGAACTACCTGACGGAAGGCCGCTAAACGCGTAACCTCCTAGATAGCGATGGGTAATTAACGGGCCGCTTTACGCGGCCCGTTTTCTTTGGCGGAATGTGCGAAACTCTAGGTAACCCGATGAACGCAGCACCGAAAGCGGACTCTAAGCGTCTTATGAATACTAAAATCTTCACCGTTGGCTGCTTTTTCCTCGCCCTCGCCACTCCTGCTCCCGCGCCA
Source organism: Gammaproteobacteria bacterium (assembly GCA_043738965.1). GTDB lineage: Bacteria > Pseudomonadota > Gammaproteobacteria > CAIKBL01. The sequence continues at coordinate 3,499 of JAYUEZ010000256.1, read as the reverse complement.
GCGGCAACTCCCAATGCAGTAGCGGTTGCCGCACCAGAAGGCGCCCAATATGTCCACGATGCGGTAAAGGTCGCCCGCACCATGCTTGAATCCGAAGACGTCTACGACCGGATCTTGGCGGCGGGTGCGCTGGCCGAGACTGGCGATAAGGCAGCGCTGGAGCTGCTTCAAAAATATCTCGGCGCCGAGGACTTGGTGATTAAGCGCTCCGCGATCGATACCTTGCTTAGCGGTACGCACCCCAGCACCATCGAATTGCTCATGCGCTCCGCGGCCAACGACAGCATGGCGCTAAACCTAATGGTTGAATCGCTGGCGGCAAACCCGCGAGACGATCTGGAAGATCTGCTGATCGGCGCGTTGGATTCGTCCAAAGCCAATATGCGCAAGAATGCCTTGCAAGCCCTCTCGAATACCGACACCCCCCGTGTGACCGCCGCGGTCCACAAAGTAATCGATAATCCCGCCGAAATTCCGACCGTTCGTGGCTATGGGTATTACGCGCTTGCCGCTACTGGGCATGGCGGCGATGTCATGAAAGGGATACTCGAACTCGCTAAATCCGGCGAGACGAGTGATGAACGGGAAGTGGCGGCAGTGGCACTCGGCCGCATCAATACCAAGGAATCGCAAAAGGCGCTGGCTGAGCTCTCCAAGGCTGACGACGGTCGCGTCAAGATTGCGGCGATAGCGAGCAGCGCCGGATTGCGCAATGACGATGCCCTAGCGCAATTTGTAAAGACCGTGGCCTACGGCAAGCCGCTAGAGGCCACGATCATGGCGGGCGCGGTGCGCCGGCTGCCGCCTGAAATCGCACGCGATATCACCAAGACCCTGATCTCGTGTTGTCACCTAAAGACCGATATCGCGACCCGCCTGCTGGAGTCCTGGGGGTGGGTCGCGAGCGACCCCGCCTTTGTCTACACCTGGGGTCTGCAGAATACGGATATGGAAGTGCGTCTGCAGACCTTATGGCTGGTCGGGCATCGCAAGGACACCGCCTGGCTCGCTAAAATTGCTCCCTACCTCAACGACGAAATCCCCGCGCTACGCGCGATGGCGGCGTGGGCCATCATCCATACCGCGGGCGATGGCTATGTTGGCGGCGTTGAGACTTAAGCCGATCGATTAGTAAAGCGCTAGCTCGCCATGTCAGATACCGACGATCCGAGACGCCCTAGGGCCGGTTGGGAAGTGTTGAGCTCGGACGAGCTCTTTAGCCACCCGTACTTTCGCATGCGGAAAGATCGCTGTGCTCTGCCAGACGAACGCATCATGCCGGCTTATTACGTGATGGAGTTCGTCGATTGGGTGAATGTCGTCCCGCTGACCGATGATGGGAAAATTGTGTTGGTCAATCAGTATCGCCACGCCGCTAAGCGCCGCTTTTATGAATTCCCCGGCGGCACCCTGGATCCCGATAACAAAGACGAAACACCGGAGACCGCGGCGCGCCGTGAATTGCTCGAAGAGACCGGTTATGAGGCCAGTCGGTGTGCCTATCTTGGATTGCATTACCCGAATCCCGGCCTGCAAGATAATCGCATGCATGTGTATCTAGGCACCGGTTGCCGCAAAGTGCAGGAACCCAAGCTCGATACTTACGAGGACCTCGAAGTCGAGCTAGTCGATGTCCAGGACTTTTTGTTGTGCATAGAGCAAGGGCGACCGATGCATTCGCTGATGATGGCGTCATTAACCCTGGCCTTGCCGGCGATCAAAAAATTCTATTCGATCTCATCGCTCGCGTTATAACGCCTAGCAATCAGACGCTCGTCGATCTTCCCCTGCGCCCGCCGGAGGAGGGTTGATTAAGTAGTCGTACTCAATTTTTGGTACCGCCAGCTTACATGAGGAAATTGGAATGGGTTTGAGAGCGACGAAACCAGTTACATCATTGCCAGCATGGATTGGCGCCATCCTCATGGCCTTCGCGACATGCGCGGTTAAAGCCGGAGATTTTGATCTTGATCTCGCGCAGATTCAGGAACTGTCACCGCCGCCGGGTACGGTGATTTCCGGGGAAGGTCTCGATAAATATCGGCAAGTCCTCGATCCGGATCTTGCCGACTTAATCGCGCAAGGGTGGTACACCATCACCGTGGGTGAACCGCTTTCGTTCGCACCCCACGCAAATTTCATCGCGGCAACCCAACAGCACGGCGACAAGACACAATTAGGATCGAATCCGAGCGAGCTTCTAAACTATGTGGATGGTCGGCCCTTCCCCGGCGAGCTCACGACCGATGACCCGCGTGCCGGTGAAAAGCTCGCATGGAACATGCGCTATGCCTACGGTGGCGACAGCGCACGCATTCCGGAAATGTATTGGGATTATCGCGACATGCGCAGCCAGTCCGTGGAGCGCACGCTGACTTTTGAAGCGGCGGGCATGCGATTCATGTTTCGGCATGTCAAAGAACCGATGCCGAACTTAGAGAAGAATCCGTACGCGGTGTATAGCGCGATTACGTTAACCGCGCAGGATCCCGCGGATGTTGATGGGACGAAACTCCTGATTTACTACAACAGCGACGATAACGCCGAAGAACAGGGCTGGATGTATGTGCCGAACTTGCGTCGGGTCCGTCGCGTGGCGACCACCGCGCGCACGGACTCCTTCCTTGGTAGCGACATCATGATCGAGGACTTCCTCGGTTACACCGGGCGCCTCAAGGATATGGAGTGGTCGTTCCACGGCGCCACCTATGTGTTGTTGCCCATGTACCGGCATGATCTCCTGGAGCATTCAACGCGTAAGGCGCGAAATTACGACTACCACTTTGTCGATTTTACCGGTCATTCGGGATGTTTCCCGAAAGTCACCTGGCAATTACGCAAAGCATACGTGCTCGAAGGCAAGCCGCGGCGCGACGACCATCCGTTATCGAAGCGTTTTTTTTATGTCGACGCGCAAACCAGCATGCCCATCCTCGGTAAAGTCTACGACCGAGCAGGAGCGATCTGGAAAATACTCATCGCCGGCGTCGCGCATCCTGACTATCATCTGACGGAAAATCATGGCAGCGGCGTCCCACTGCTCGATTCGTCGGCAGTGATCGATTTGCAGAACAAACATTGCACGACATTGCAGATGCTGTCGGTTACCAATCCAACCGACGTCAAGCAGAGTGACTTCGAGCCGAGTTCACTCAACGTCGGCGCACGATGAATATTCGGGGAGACGACAATGACAAGCAAACAATCCGAAGAAGAAATGCGCGAAATGGCCGACCACTGGGCGACGTGACCGCTGAACAATCCGTAGTGATGTAGCCATTCCCATCTTATTACTTCGATCTGTTCGCCATGGGTAAGTTAGTGAGCAATCGTGATTCGGCTTTTCCTCAACAATTATCGATTCCGGCCTAGTGTGCCGTCCCGTAATGAGCCTTCCCCATAACGATATATGTGAGTCGCTTGCCTCGAACCACGATACGGCGTTGCTCGTCGTCGCCTTGAATTTGCGTTTCTGCTTACAGCGCAGGCCCAGTTGCCA
>JAYUEZ010000255.1:0-1970 GCA_043738965.1 Gammaproteobacteria bacterium | reverse complement strand
GTCAGGCGCGCTTGAGACGCTGACGCCGAATGTCGTGATCAGCGCCGTCGGCATTTTCAATCCGATTAAGTTTCCCAATATCAAAGGCCTCGATCAGTTCAAAGGTCAGACGTTCCACACCGCGGAGTGGCCGCAGGACGTGGATTTGACCGGTAAGCGCGTGCTGATGATCGGCAACGGCGCAAGCGCGATGCAGATCGGCCCAGAAATTCAGGATCAAGTTAAGTCACTGACCATTTTCCAGCGTTCACCGCACTGGGCGGCGCCGCACGAGCAATTCCGTAAGCGCATTCCCGACGCCATACGTTTTCTGCTGCGTGAAGTGCCAGTTTATCGCGCCTGGTATCGCCTGCGGCTCGGTTGGGCGTTTGGCGATCGCATCCACGCGGCGTTGCAGAAAGATCCAACGTGGCCGCATCCCGAGCGCGCGCTCAACCGTGCCAACGATGGCCATCGCGCGTACTTTACCCAATATGTCGTCTCCGAGTTGGGCGAGCGAACGGATCTCCTCGATCAGGTGCTACCTACCTATCCGCCATTCGGCAAACGCTTGTTGATGGACAATGGCTGGTATCGCATGCTGCGCAACCCGCGAGTCAATCTGGTGTCGACGCCCATCGCTGAAATAAAAAGCGATCGCGTTGTCGCTGAAGACGGCACTGAATACGAAGCCGATATCCTCATCATCGCGACCGGTTTCGATGTTCTTAGGTTTCTGACCTGCTTCGAGGCGCGGGGCCGTTCGGGCCGCAGCCTGCGTGAAGTATGGAATGACGACGATGCGAAAGCGTACCTCGGCACCGTCATTCCCGATTTCCCGAATTTCTTCTGTCTGTACGGCCCCAATCTTCAACCTGGCCACGGCGGCAGTTTGATGTTCGTGGTTGAAATGCAGATGCGCTACGTCATGGACCTAATCAAGCAGATGGCTGAATACGACGCTGGCGCCGTGGAGTGTCGTGGCGACGTTCACGATGCCTACAACGAAGCGGTCGATCGCGCGCACGCCAACATGGTCTGGTCGCATCCCGGCATGGAAACCTATTATCGAAATTCACGCGGACGAATCGTCGTCAATTCGCCCTATTTGAACGCGACTTTTTACGATTTCACGCGCGCCGCGGTCCCCGAAGAATTTATCTTCGAACCGCGTCTGGTCTGCTCAGCTTTATAAGCCGAGGGGCAATCGCCAGCGTTTCGTGGCTTGGAGGCCGGGCAACGTTGGCAAGGTATGTCGCGCGAACCCAAAGTAACGACGGAGTGACGTGATGGACTTTGGCCTATCTCATGAGCAGCTGCTGTTGCAAGAGAGCGTGCATCGATTGTTAGGCGATGTCTCGACGCTCGAACGGGTTCGTGATTTCGCTGTTAACGATGAACCTCGTGTCACGGATATTTGGGCTGCTACATGCGCGTTGGGGATCGCAGGCCTCATCATCGACGAACGATTTGGCGGTTCTGGGCTGTCAATGGTGGATGCGGCATTGGTCGCCGAGTGTCTGGGGAATCACGTCGCGCCGATCCCGTACCTCGCGACATCCATCATTGCGCCCTTGGCGATTCAACTTGCCGGTTCGGAGCAACAGCGTGCCGAGTATTTACCCAAACTCGCGGCGGGCGATCTAATTCTCGGCGCGGCGTTTGCCGAACATTGCGGCGCGCGCGAGGACGCGCGGATCGAATTCGCGAACGGCCATCTGCAAGGACGCGGTTTGTTTGTTCTCGACTTCGAAGCGGCGGCTTACGTCGTCGCCGATCAATGCGGCCGGCTCGCGTTAGTTCGTGCCGAAGCGGCCGGCCTGGAACGGCGCGACCTCATCACCATCGACAAGACGCGCCGGGTCGGTGAGCTCAAATTCAATCATGTGCCGGCCGAACTGTTGCCCCACAGTGAGCGCACGAACTACGTCCCGACGTTGCTTGATCATGCGCGTGTTATGTTGGCGGCGGATACTTTGGGCGCCGCGCAA
>JAYUEZ010000254.1:0-5254 GCA_043738965.1 Gammaproteobacteria bacterium | reverse complement strand
CTCGCCGTCAACAGGGTAGAAGTAGTCGTCAAATAGCCGGTCAAAGCGCACTTCTTCATCGTGACTGCTGGCAAGGTTGCTCCGTAGGGTCAGGCGATATTCGGTTCTATCCAAGGGATCGATGTGGGGTAGGGCGCGCATCACATCGAGGACGCGCGCCGGGGTTACCGCAAGATGCTCCGCTTTGGCTAGCCGGCATAATTCAATCGTGCGCGTGATGAGTTGCTCGCGCCTCAAGTCAATGACGGTTTCAGTGTCCAACGATGCACTTACACTAGCGTGCTAGACCGCGCGGTTCCCACCTCGCCGGCCAACACCTCCGCCGGACCGATCGCCTTTAAGCGTTCAATATCGTCGCGATACTTGAGCAACACCCCGGCCGTATCCACTAGGGCCTCTGGCGTCAGCACATTCACCTCAAGGCCGCATAAGGCGCGCGCCCAATCCAGGGTTTCGGCAATGCCGGGGCGCTTATAAAAATCGACGCTGCGCAGGGTCTGCATGGTTTTGACAATGGCGCTCGCCAGTTGCTCTTCAATCCCGGGTACACGGCGACGAATAATTTCGCGTTCTTTTTCGGCATCTGGATAGTCGATCCATAGATACAGGCAGCGGCGTTTTAAGGCGTCGTTTAATTCGCGCGTGCGATTGGAGGTCAGCACCACCAGCGGCGGGTGCTGGGCTTTGAATGTGCCGAGTTCAGGAATGGTGATTTGAAAATCCGATAAGACTTCGAGCAAAAAGGCTTCGAACTCTTCGTCCGCGCGATCGATTTCGTCGAGCAGAAGCACAGCGGGGCGGGGGCCCGGATGTCGAATCGCCGAGAGTAAGGGTCGGTTGAGGAGAAATTCATCGCTGAAAATCGTTTTTTCCAGGGCCGCGCGCGAGTGGTGATCTTGCTCGGCGATGCGGATGTGCAGGATCTGGCGAGCGTAATTCCATTCGTAGAGCGCCGTATTGGCGTCCAGGCCTTCATAGCACTGAAGGCGAATTAGCGGCGTATCCAAAATCGTGGCGAGGACCTTCGCGACTTCGGTCTTGCCGACCCCAGCCTCGCCTTCGAGCAGGATGGGCTTTTGTAAATCCACCGCGAGTTTGACGCTTAAGGCTAGCGCGCGATCCGCAATATAGTTCTCCGCCGCGAAGGCTTGTTGGACGGCGGCGGCGGACGCAAAAATGGAAGTGGAGGGGGCCATAACGAGCGCTATTTAGTGGAATTGAGATGCGTGATTTTACACGTCGATCGGCACCAAGCGCCGGTCTCAGCACATGCCGCTGATTCACCAGCAGCTGCGGCTAAGCCAACTAAACGCGTCTAACTCCTAGTCATGAGAGCCGGCGGTTCGATGAGGGGTCGTGGTTTAAATTTTATCGTTGTTTTAATTTTAACAACGTGTAATTATCGCTACATGGAATTGCCGCAGGATTCACGCCGTACGCAAAACATGCAGAAGCGCCGCACGCGCATTCTGGCTGAAGCACGTCTATTGCTCACCCAGGGTGGCCTCGACGCGATCAATCTACGCGAGCTCGCCCGCGTCGCCGAAGTCACGGTGCCCACCATTTACAATTTGGTCGGCAACAAAGAAGAGCTTCTGGTCGCACTGTTTTCCGAAGTGCTGACTGAAATCGAATCACGCATCCGCACCGGTCATATTACCGAGCCGCTCGCCATGGCGGAGGCAGTGGTGCTCGAATCGACCGCGATATTCGCCGCGGACGAAGACTATTATCGTTCGGCATTTCTAGCGGTCGAATACCTAAATCAAAGCGGCCCACATCGCGCCACGGTCGCGCGGCTCTACAACTGGGGCGAGCGCTTGCTGACGGCGGGCTTCATCGCCTGCAAGGACGCCTGGTGGCTGCACGGTCGAATTGCGCCGACGCTGCTCGGCGAACTCATCATGCGCACCTTTCGCACCAGCTGCCGGGCTTGGGCCTTCGGCCAAATTTCGATTGATGAATTTCGCGACACCGCGCTAACCGATGTGTACATCACGTTGGCGGCCGACGCCGTCGATACATTCCATGCCCGTTTAGTGAAGAAAATCGTCGCGTTCAACGCGGCGCCACGGTCCCCGCGTTCACAACGTCCCCCTCGTTCTCAGGAGCACACGCGATGAAACAAACGCTGCAAATTGAAGTCATCAAAGAACTGCTCGACCACATCGATCATCATCGCACCGTTGATGCGGGCTCGGTCGTTGCCAATCCAGCCTCAAGTTATACCTGCGAAAAGCTCGCGGCGCGCGAGTGGGATGCGTTCTTCCAGAATCATCCGCAGGTGCTAGGTTGTTCTGGCGATTTGCCGAAACCCGGAAGTTATATGACGACCGACGATTTCGGTGTGCCGATCCTTGCGACGCGCGATCAGAACGGGAAATTTCATGCTTTCGTCAACGCCTGCCGCCATCGCGGCGCGCAACTGACGTCGTCCCCGCGCGGCGAGCAGAATCGCTTCTCCTGCCCGTTCCACGCCTGGACCTATGCCGCCGACGGCCGTTTGCTCGGCGTACGCGCGGCTGAACAATTCGGCGCTATCGACAAGTCCTGTAACGGCCTTATCGAGCTGCCGACGGCGGAGCAATATGGTCTGTTATTCGTGCATCCGCAGCGCGATGGCGTGCTCGATATCGATGCGTTACTCGGCGCCGAATTCGCCAGCGAACTCAGCACCTGGGATTTCGGCCGATGCGAATACCAAGGCGAATCGGTACTTGATATGCCGCTCAACTGGAAGATCGCAAACGACACCTTTGGCGAGGTATATCACTTTACCTCGCTGCACAAGAACACCCTGGCCAACCTTCTGCATGGCGACATCGCGACTTATAAGGAATATGGGCAACATCACCGCCTCTGCCTTGCGAGCAAGTACATCGACGTCATGCGCGAACAACCCGAGCAAACGTGGAACCTGCCGATGGCAGGCGCGATTGCCTATTACCTGTTTCCCAATACGCAGATTGTGATTTTGAATCAAATGATGGTGCTGGTGCGCATCTATCCAAATCGCAAGAACATCGGACAATCTTTAAGCCGCGTATCGCATTACTCGGCGGCACATATGGTGCCGCAGATCACGGAAGTCGAACGGGTGAGCGAACTATCAAGCGATAACCTTTACCGACCAGATACCAGTGCGCCAATGGCGTTCAGCTTGTCGGCGATGACGGAGTTGTTCGTCAGCACCGTCGAGCACGAAGATTACTTGATGGGCACCAAGACTCAAATCGCCGCTAACAGCGGCAAGATCGATCACTTTCTGTTCGGGCGGAATGAACCCGCGCTACATCACTTCCACAACAACTACCGCAGCGCGTTGGGGATGCCGCCGCTTGAGGAGTATCGGGCGGGTTGAGGGGGATCAGTAATATCGTCACCGATTCTCATCCCTATCAAGGATATTCATGCCCAGATAAATCCGTATCATCTAATGGAGCGGGTGCCACCAGCGAAGTCCATTGAATCTGCTGAAGTCCCGGTCCGTGGTAGTCCATTCGCAGCCCATCTCGATCGCTATTGCGGCCAGGTACGCATCGGGCACGAGGTTCCCTTTCGCCTTGGCCTCGATACATAGCCTGCCAAAAATCTCCCAGTGGCGGGCTCCCGGAGCCAATAACACGCAGTTTGGGCGATTCCGCAGCTGAGCCGTAAATGCGTGTGCGTCAACGAGCGGACTGGGCTTATTAAAGATCTTGGGATGGGTCACGACTCTTACGAACCCACTTAACACCAGTTCCGCAAGGCCGTGCGCCTCGTCACCATTGATGACGCCTTCAACCCAAGCGCGACACCCAGCGTGGTGAGTCGAATCTGTGCGGTGCGCGTAGACCAAGACGTTTACGTCCGGCAACACCACCTTAGGATTCCATTAAGTCCAGAAGGGACGCGTTATCGTCTAGATCTACGCCGGCTCGAATCCCGCCGCCACTAAACGTCTTGAGCCGAACGGGTTTCGTTTTGCTCTGCGACTTACAGCGCGAGAGCGTTTCTCGCAACGCATCTTCCAGCAACGAGGTTAGCGTTCGGCCCGTCTCGGCCGCGTGCTTCTTGGCTTCAGCTAGGAGGCGTTCATCTAGGCGTACAATTGTTCTCATACGTCAAAGAATGTGCGTCATGCATCAATATGTCAATGTTGCGGCCAATTGTTAATGTGCCGAAGTTTCAGTGCCGGAGGGCAAAGGATTCAACTTTAGAAAGATTCGGGGGTGAATCTCGTGTTCCACAAGCGGCAGATCCCAGGATTTCGCATCCGAGCGAGGAAAGCTGGAACAGCCACCTTTTTGGTGGTTGATTTCAATAGTTATTTTTGTGGATGTCTCCTATTGTTGCGTTCCATGTGTACGACGACGCGGGCGACGATGTGTTGGAAGGTGACGCGGGCGGTGATCTCTTTCACGGTGGCGCCGGTCGCGATCAAATCTATGGTGACGCGGCTAGCGATCTACCGACAGCCATCGCTAACGGGAATACTGCGACGCCAACCAATCAACCAGGAGACTTCCTCGCGTGCGGCGATGACGACGACATCGTGATCGGCAGTGCGGGCGATGATGTGCTCACCGGTGGGGCCGGTGCCGACATCTTGATTGGTGGCGCGGGGGTTGACGACATTCACGGCGATGCGACGTACGAGGCGTTAAATCGTAACTGGTCTCCGGGCATGGCGGTGACGGCGGAGCTGAAGATGGGGCAGCGGCGGGTGATTGAGTTTTTGCTCAGTCCGTTGTTGCGGTATCAACAAGAGAGTGGGAGAGAGCGGTGATAAATCCGAATCATGGGAAAGACAATTCCACCGAAAAGAATAGATTTCGCGGTCGAATTCTTTGTGTTCTGCTTGTATTCCTGATCTCGACTGTCTTATCGACGGGTGCGGACGCTGAGCGTCTCGCATCGAAGTTTCAAATTGTGTTCAGCAAAGACGCAGCGCTCTGCGAGTACATCAAAGAGTACGCACCGCGGTTGACGGAGAGAGCGCAAGTAACACGCGATAGGGCTGGAACGCAATACGCGGATCCATTCGGGCAACTCGATACGAAATTCGCTTCAACGCCCAACGGGGCTATCGCACACCTGGATATCAATAACGATGGTGTGGTGGAAACAATTTTCACCGAATGGTTCGATTTTTTAAGAGCCAATGCGACGTCCCCCCTGTTTTGAGTAGCGAGGAAGTTTAGAGTCTAACCCCGGCCAGGAGGTTGGACGTGAAGAAGCGATTTTCGGAAGAGCAGATCATAGGGTTTCTGCG
>JAYUEZ010000253.1:0-13984 GCA_043738965.1 Gammaproteobacteria bacterium | reverse complement strand
TGTATAGCCGAGTGTGCTCAGACAAGCAGCGGGCGAGAAAACGGAAATGACGATCTGTGTATTGCATCATGGGGGCAATACAGAAGCGCCAGGGATTTCGATTATCGAGCGTGTGCATCAGGCGGACAGCGTCTAGAGGATTCGAGGGGCCGCGATTATGGCGCTATTTGCGCATTTTTTGGACCGGTTCATTTCAATTGATCGGCTCGCGCACTGCGGCGGGCGCTCGAACCGCAACACGCCGTCATCCAAGTTTTCATTGTATTGTAGGGGCCGCCGTAGTTGGCCGCGCTATGTAGGCGCAGCATTGCAACCATCCGGGGATACGAATCGAGTCATGCAAACCCCTGCGGACGATTGTAGTACGCCAAGAGCGCGTATAGTCGACCGCGTCAGAATCTACACAATCAAGAGATGCACATGATCTACCCGATAATTGTTCCGCAGTTCAGCAAGATGCTTGGTAATCTCCTAGCAATCTTCGATAAAGCAGCGCTGCATGCTGAAACCAAGAAGTTCGAATTAGAGGTGTTATTGCACGCACGGTTGGCCCCCGATCAGTTCGATTTGATCCGCCAAGTGCAGGTTGCTTGCGATACCGCCAAACTAGGCGCCGCCAAGCTTGCCAATAAAGAGCAAGACGCGCCGAGCCATCCCGACACCGAGCAGAGCCTGGCTGAAATCAGGACGCGTATTCAAAGCGTAATTACGTATCTCGGCACGTTCTCGGAAGCGGATTTCGCGGACGCCGCGGAACGGCGGATCACGCAGCCACGCTGGAAGGGGAAATCGCTTTCAGGGCAGGAGTTTCTGCTCCAGCATGTGGTTCCCAATTTCTATTTTCACGTGACCACCGTGTACGCCATCCTGCGCCACAATGGTGTCGAGGTTGGTAAGAAAGACTACCTCGGCGAGCTACCCTACAAGGAATAGCGGGGCGAGCGCGGCGATGCGCTCAGGCGTCATGAGTAGCACCGAGGTCTAGACTTTTGCCTCTGGTACGTTAACGAAAGGTGAGCTTAAGCTCACCCATTGTGATTATAGGCGCGTCGGTCGGAGAGAACTACGATGGTACCGTTCGATGTAGGCATCGAACCGCTCCTACACGGGGCAATGCCACGAAATTGATAACAACTATCTACTCAAGGAAGGATTGCAAAAATGGCAGCGACTCCCACTAAGAACTCACCTAGCGCCCACGGTGGTGGTATCCGCGGCGATGCGGTTAGCCGACGCTCGTCGCTTTTCGAAGGGCGCTTCGGCCGCATGTTTCGCGAGCTCCCGGCGGCGTCTTGGCCGGACAAAGCCCTGCGCGATCTCGGCGAGGCGATGACCGCCGATCCCGAGCGTGACAAGAAAAACCCATCGCTTCCGGTGGCTGCCAAGGAGACCAGCGCGCTGTTGCAAGACGATGAAGAAAACACTGGAATCCCCGCCGGTTATACCTATTTTGGTCAATTCATTGATCACGATATCACTTTCGATCCGGCCTCAAGTCTGCAACAGCAAAACGATCCCGATGGACTGGTTGACTACCGTACCCCGCGCTTGGATCTCGATTGTCTTTACGGTCGCGGCCCAGACGATCAACCGTATATGTATGGCGGCAAGAAATTTCTTTTTGGTGGCGCGTTGAGTGAAGGATTCAACGGAAAGCAAAGTAGCCTGCGCGATTTGCCGCGCTACCTAGACGTTAATGATCCAACGCGGCCGAAACGCGCGCTGATCGGCGACAAACGCAATGACGAAAACGTTATTGTGTCGCAGCTGCACTCGACCCTGCTGCAATTTCATAACAAGCTGGTCGATGCGTTCACGGACGTTAGTTTCCAAGACATACAGCGCCAAGTGCGCTGGCATTATCAATGGCTCGTCGTCAATGATTATTTGGTGCGCATTTGCGGCAAAGAAGTAATCGACGACATCCTGCCGCATCGACTGGAACGCAAACCGGCGGCGCTAAAGGAACCTCGTCTCCACTATTACAAACAGCGTAACGATGCCTTTATGCCAGTGGAGTTCTCGGCGGCCGCCTATCGTTTCGGCCACTCCATGGTGCGCCCCATCTATCGTCTGAACACCGAGCTCGATGGCGGCGAAGATCCGCGTCACGCGTCGCCGAATGAACGCGCGCGCGGAATTGATGGGCGATTTTTCATTTTCGCCGGCGTTCAGCGACGTGGTTTAGGCGGCTTCGACGCCTTTCCTGAACAATGGGCGATCGACTGGAGTCTCTTCTTCGATATCGATGGATCGGGCAAAAAAGGCGGTAAGGCGCGGGTCCAGCCGGCATATAAGATCGATACTTCATTGGTTAATCCGCTCGGGTTTTTACCGGAGTTTTCTAACGCCAACAAAAATCCGCCGCTGACCATTAAGAGTCTCCAGGCAAGCCCGAACGATAAACTCCGCGCGCCCGCCAATCTCGCCCAGCGTAACCTCCTGCGCGGGATGGCAATGGGCCTACCCAGCGGTCAAGCGATCGCCGATTTAATGGGCGTCGATCGCGTCCCGGAAAAAAGCCTGTGGGTCGGGAAAGCAATTGTCGCGGAATTGCCGAAGAGCAAAGCGCTAAGCGAAATAGATGCTAGCTTCGAGGATAACGCGCCGCTTTGGTTTTACATCCTGGCCGAGGCTCAATACGAATGGCTGCAACGCGCCAAAGCCAAAGGCGGCAAAGGTGATGCCGAACCGGTGACCCTGGGCGCGGTCGGCAAGCGCATTGTTGCCGAGACGTTGATTGGACTGTTGTGGGCAGATGGACATTCGTATTTGAGCCAAGCGCCAAACTTCGAACCGATCATCCTCGGTGGAACTAAGGCCAGTGTGGGCGACCTTATTAAATTCGCGTTATCGTGACGATGTCGCACATGTCGTCCGTTATCGAGGGGCGTATCTGCGATTTTCGGGTGCCGAATTCTTAACCACGGAGCAACCATGGAACCCATAGAAATGCTATTGGCGATCGAGGAGATCAAAAAGCTCAAGGCCCGCTATTTCCAACGCCTGGATGCCAAGGATTGGGAGGGCTTGGCAAATCTCTTCACGGCTGACGCCGTCATTGACTACAGCGGACACCCTCGAGACTTAATGCAGCATCACGGACGCAACGACATCACACCTGCTCCTGAGGGGTGGGTGTTTATCGGAGGAAAGGCCGCTGTCAGTTTCCTCAGTCCGCTGCTCGCGGACGTAATCTCCGTTCATCACGGACACGACCCGCAGGTAACTATTACAGGCGCGGACTCCGCGACCGGATTTTGGTCGCTCTATGACCGCTTAGAATTCGCCAGCGAGGTCTATCATGGCTACGGTCATTACCAGGAGGTATACCGGTTGGAGGGCGGTCGCTGGCTGATCAGCGGCCTCGTGCTCACCAGACAGCGCAGCGCATTTGCGCCGAAGCCGATTTGACCGTGGGTTAGCGCGGCGCTCAGCTTTTCAACTTGCCGTTGACGAAGTCGTCGATGGTGGCGGTGACCAGCACGTTGCCGCTACTGTCCAGGACATCGAACAGCTTGCCGTCCACGGCTTCCACGCTAAAGAACACGACCGCGCCTTGCGGCCCGCCGTATTCCATGTGAACGTCACCGCCTGGACTACGCGCGAAATGGCCGGGCTGTCGGACCTTGTGAATAGTTTCGGTGGCGGCGGTTTCAATCACGTGATGCTCGCCTTCCAACACCAACAGAGTGGTGGCGCCGAGGTGGCGATGAAAGTGGCAGTAAGCATTCGGTTCCCACTTACTGAGAAACTCGATGCGACCAATTTCGGGCTGCACGCCGAGCACCGCCACCCAGTAGTCGATGGGATACTCGAAGCGGGGCGTGCCGAGAATACGCTGCCATTCGATGGCGTCGGTCTTGTAGCCGGAGACGAAAGTGGCGGGGGAAGTAGCAACATTCATGCGATTTGCCTTTTAACCAGGGACGATGGCGGGATTGTCCCCTACCCGGCAGTCGCCGCGCAATCGGGGACTCGCTCGCGTGCGAACGGAAGCCGGCGCATTCCGACGCAAAACTGCGGAGCTTTATGGTTTTACGATCACGGTGCCGATCATCTGCGGGTGGAATGAACAACCATATTGATACGTGCCGGGTGTCACAAACTGAAATTTGAAGGACTCGTGTTGGTCTAGGGCTCCAGAGCGGAATTTACCGTCGACGCTCGCCACGGTGTGGGGTTCTTCATCGAGATTTTGCCAGGTCACGGTCGCGCCGACCGGCACCGTCACCTTCGAAGGCGTGAACATGAAACCATGGATCGCGATCGTGAAGGTCTCCGATGTCGGTAAGGATGTCGGTGCAGAAGCATCTGCGCGGCACGGTGCGGCAAAGGCAAAGACGAGCGCGCCGCAAAAAAGCCATAACCGCTTGGCATGAAGCTTGTGAGCTGCGATTTCGCTGAATATCAACCTTGCGTTCATGCCGAGAGGGCGAAGTTCGTTAGTACCACCGTGGCCGGATCCACGGTGACATTCGCCCGCGCGATGCCAAGGACCTTTAGTAGTTGATCCGGTGCGACCGTCAGTGGCCCTGGACCCGGCCCAACCCCGGGCGCCGGTTGCAGATAGGCCGTCGAACGCGCCGTGTGAAACGTCAAATTGCCCTCGACCTTTTGCACAATCTGATGAATGTGGCCATTCAAAATATTGACGGAACCGAATCGCCGTAGTGCTGACACGGCGGCGTCGGCATCGCCGGTACCCCAGCCCCACGGTTGGTAGATTGTCCACAGCGGCATATGAGCAAATACCACGATAGGCTTGCTCGCCGAGAGCGGTTTTAAATCCGCCGCTAACCATTTGAGTTGCTCATCACCGAGCACGCCGAGTCCCCCGGGTTTGAAGTTGAGGACGTTGATGAGCGCAACGAAGTGCACGCCCTGATGATCGAAGCTGTAGTAGCCGCGGTTGTTCGAAGGTTTGCCGAAGCGCTTGAAATATTCGGACACCGTGGCGTCCGCCACATCATGTTCGCCGGGAACCGTGTGCAGCTCAGTCGTGCGCAGCCCCTTCAAGAGCTCGGCTGCCGTATCAAACTCTGCTGCCTTCGACAGGTGCGTGATATCGCCGGTATGGAGTACGAGCGACGGGATGACGGGCAGGTCATTGATCTGCGCGATGGCCCGTCGCAGCGTGCCAGAGACGTCCGGATTCGCTGCCTTGTTAAACCCAATATGGCTGTCGCTGATTTGTACAAAGAGTGGGATCCCCGCTGGGATCGAAACCCCATCGGGGGTTGCCGAGTGCGCCAGGGCCATCGGCGTTAAGACGCCACCAGCAAGTGTGAACAACGTTCCCGCGCCACCGAACGCGAGGCACTTCAGTGCAGCCCGTCTGGACAAACGATCATCGTGAGTGGTCATGACTTTCTAATCTCCGGTTGAGGTTTACCGGAGACTAGACGCGGGAAGGCGCGGATTTATTCCCGTGCCTTGGGATTGGTCGTCGCTTGCAACAGATGTGTCAGCTCCACCAATACTTCCGCCGCGGTATCGGATATCGCACACAGGGCTAGCGAATCGGCCCGCCAACACGCCACCTGGTAGCCATTGCGAGTGCGGATTCGTGCTGGCAGCGGCACGCTCGGATCCGGCCACACAAACACGTTGATGACATGTGCCCCGTGGCGATAAACGACAACCGCCGCGCGGCGATCCTCCACGTAATCCACACGCCCGCCGACCATCCGATAGCCTTGCGTTTCAAAATCCACCACCGGTGGTGAAACATCCGCGTGACCGGCGAACCACGGCTTGACGGTATGGTGATCGGTTGACGCCACATCGACCAGGCGATCCGGCAACAGCGAGCGCACGTGGGCACCCACAAGATCGCGCAGGAGAGCGTCATCGTCGGTCCGTGGAATGATCTGCACGAGCACGGTGGCAATCAGCGCGGCTGCCATCGCGCCGCTGACAGCGCCACGCCAGAACTGCCGAGTTGCTTTAAAAAAGCGCGGCGAGTCGGCTAACGGAGCGGGCGCGGTTGGCAGGGATTGCGCGATCTCTTTTAGCATCGTTGCGCGCCGCGAAGGCGCCAAACAATGGTAGGTCGTGGCGGCGCGCAATTGCGCGCTAGTCGCCGCGATATCCGCGCGCAGCGCTTTACAGACGTCGCACTCGACGAGATGTCGTTCAATGCCGACGCTCGATGCTGCATCAAGTTCCCCGTCGGCATAGGCATGAATCAATAATGGATCAGGACAGCTCACGGTCGGTGCCTCCACGGATCTGCAGCCAACGACATTTAAGCGCTTCACGAGCACGCGCAAGACGCGACATCACGGTGCCGATCGGTACGCCGACTACGGCCGCTATTTCCCGGTACGACAGCCCCTCCATCTCGCGTAACACCAGCACTGCGCGAAAATCCGCCGGTAAGTCGCGCAAGATCGCGTCGAGCGCGCGTGTTTGTTCAGCGGCGATTGCGGCCAGCTCGGGACTATCCGCGCTGACCAGTGCCCCTGGGGTTACCGTCGCCGCCTCGTCGATGGCATCCGTCACGCGTGATTTCGGCACGGTTCGGCGCGCGGCTGAATGATGGCAATTGCGCACGATCGTAAACAACCAGGCCTTAATGCCATCGCCGCGCCACTCATCGAATCCGCGAAAGGCAAGAAGCAATGCCTCTTGCGCGATATCTTCGGCATCCGTTGTGGAGTCGCACAGCCAGCGGGCGAAGTTGTAGGCCGCATCGAGATGAGGGAGCACCAACTGCTCGAATCGTTGACGTTTGTCGATCATGGAACGAAAACGACACTCTGATGCAGCATTGAGGGCTCTTTGGTCGCTCTGAATGGAAGACGCCGCGGGCCAGCCTTTTATTCCCTGCTAACGATTCGTGCGTAAGGGCCGAGCCGCGATCAGGTGGACCACTGCTTCCTCATGGACGACTTTAAATCCCTGGGATTCCGTTGACCTCGGCAGCATCGAGCGCGCCTGCGCGAAAAGACTGATCCAGCAGCTCGCAAGCGGAATCCACGAAATCGAACAGCCTTTCGCGGATTCTGACACCAATTGGCAACTTAAGGTTGTGTGCACGTCGCGCCAGATCACGGTTATCCGCTACAGAGACCGTTATTTGGATCGACTACATCGGCTCGCGAGTGAATCTCCCCACGAGCGTAACGCTGCAGGTGGACCTCGTGAGTGTCTATCGCGAAAACCGGGATCCCGCGCATCTTCCTGTCGTACAGGAAAAGTATGGGCCACGATTTCAGAAATATCTGGGAGCGAGCACGAGAATGACGGCGCCACCCTGTGCTGTCGCGCGGGGGGGTCAACATCGTCGCATAGTCGTGCTGTCGAATCCGACGTTTGTCGCATTGAACAGCGGGCCGCGTGAGTGCTCGGAAGTAAGTCGGCTCCAAACCGCTTGGTTCTTCACTGCCGGAACGAACCCTCAATGCGATTGTGCGCGAATTGCCAAATTAAGCCAAAAGGCTCCCTCAAACAGTGAACGCTGAGCGACATGCGAAGCAGTCACCTCACTGCATCGGGGACCTGAGTGCCAGCCATACCGCTGTCTTGAGCGTGAAGGTAACGATGGTACGTGATGGCACGTAAACACGCTTGGCCCGGAGCACGATCGGTGCTGGATCCTCATTGGCTGCTTTCTTCCGTTCGTCGGTTACTTCCCCCACCACCCACCGCACTATCCCCGGAGGCTGCGCGTGAAAGTTCGCCCACTCATTCACATCCAAATTGACCCCGGTGAGATCGAGCGTCTGACCGCCGTCAGCCGTTGGGATCAGTTTAATCAACAGTCCAGCGCCTTTTCGAATAACGCTACGCCCATCGCTCACGACCGGGTCGATCACGGTTGCGCGAAAGGACTGTCCGGGCGGTTCCCGCGCCGAGTCCACAAAATCGAGCAGCCGCGCACGGATTTTGATACCGCTCGGCAATTCAAGGTTGCGCGATTGTGGTGCAATGGAGCAATCGTCCGCTGCGGATTCGATCGTGCGGATCGAAGCCACATCAGTTCGCGGATAGACATCCACATGACCGCATCGGTTTATGCGAACCTCACTGGTATCCAAGGAGAGGATAAACCCGTTGATCGATTTTCCGCTCTTCAACGTGAGTACATCCGCGTTCACGGGCGCGATAAACATGAAAAATACCAGGGGGCGCAAATTCTGCATCGGCTAAGAATAGCGAAACGTGCCCCGCTGCCGTAAAGCCTCGGAGCATGAAAAAGTTTTTTTAAAGTGAACGGAGGAAGTCCAGGATGGACTGTTTTTCGCCCGCCGCCAGTGCTTTAAAGCGGCCGATCACAGCATTGGCTTCCGAATCGCCGTACGCGGCCCCGGTCGTCAAATCACGGCAACCGAAATTCGGATTCGCATTGATATTGGTCGTGCGATCATCCTCTCGACATGCGTGCGACGCGTGGTACTTGATTGCCTTCAACAGATCGCTGGTGCGTCCGTCGTGTAAGAAGAAAATCCGTTGTCCGACGCCCCACAACGGCGTCGAGCGGAACATGTCGCCTGAGGCAGCGCCCTGTGTCACGTGGTCAGCAAGGCCTGGCCCCATGTGGTGGATCAACATATCCGAATACAGATCAACCGGTTTGTTCTCCAGTGAGTCGGTGCTCATGACGGCCGCAGTAGTCATTTGTGGCGTGTGACAGAGCGCGCAGCCGATCGCATTGAACACTTGTTGCCCACGCTGAGCGCTCGCCGAAAAAAGCACCGGCTTCGGTCCATCGAGGAAGCGCATGAAGATGCTGAACTGGAACCAATCGGCGTTGACGTGGAGCGGATTCGTGAACCCCTCATTCGCGGCGTCGCTGGTGTCGGTACGCATGACGTCGTTCGGATGCGCTTTCTTCGGTCCGTTGCAGAAGTCATTCTCTTCTACCGCCTGGGGAAAGGCCTCATTCGTGACACCCATTTCGACGTTGTACGCTTCGCCGGAGAAAATGATCAGCGACTTGTTCTGCGCCTTCCAGCCGAAGCGCGTGATCGTGCCGTCGTTTCCACTGCGATTTGGGACACCCACGATGCCGAGTTCTGCGCGGTGCGCGGCGGTCGCATTGTGGCGCGCGAGAATTTCCTGATCCTGGAGCGAATCGATTAGGCCCAGACCGAATTCCTGCAGCGGGATGCGAAATGCCACGTTCTTGTTGCGGACTTCTTTGTCGAAGTCTGGTTGCGGCAAAACGGATGCGTTGCAGCCCTGAATAGTGGGATCGTCATTGCGCCCCACCACCGTGAAGAGCTGATGAACGCCGCCGTCCGGGGTGCCGTCTGGATGGCGCAGCAAACGTAACTCGCGAATAGGACCGAATTGTTGAATAAAAGATGGGATCTTGTTGGTCGCGCCGTTGCGATGCGCGATCAGATCGAACATTGGGTTCTCGGGCGTTTTGAACTGATCCTGGCCCGCCTTCGGGTTTGGAACGAGTAGGCCCGCCGAGCCGCCGATCGCAGGTTGGCTGTGACAGACGGAGCACTGATCACCATTAAAGCGCGCGCCGAGTCCGGCCGAGTTCGTAATGGTTTGTAAAAATGGATACTGACCGGTGGCGCTGCCCGGGGTGATGTTGGAACATCCATCGCAGACCGCCTCCAACTCGGTCATTCGAAAGCGTCCTTCGAGAAAGCTCGCGAGTTCGTTCGCCTGGATCGGCGAGACTGCACCACCCGCGCCCGGTACTCCACCGCGCACGCCCGGGTCCTTCGCTTGAATTGAGGCAGTGGTTCCATCCTGGTCAAAAGCGTCATCGGGGCTGTCGGTGAGTTGGTGACCAAAACTTGCCGGGGCACCGAACATCAGACTAATGAGAAACACCATGTCGGGTTTTGAAATTGGTCCCTTCATTTTGGAGCTCCCTTGGCGTAGATGACGGTGTAAGTTTCGTAAGCGAACTTCGCCGACAAGAACGGCACCCGAGCACCCCGAGCACTGTCATAACCGCCAACGCGGCCGACGCTGAGTCCTGAGTCGGCTATCACCCGCCGTCGCGCGGCACGTAGCACCATTGCAGCAAGCCTGCGACCGATCCGCTCGGCATGCCCCCGCGTCGACGCCGTCGAATATCGCGCCAGAAGACCGGCGAGACCAAGAAGCATATTGATAAGTGCGGCCGGGGCCGGAACAGGTTGCGGCGGATGCAAGTAATCAAATCCAGAAGTCGAGCTGATGGTTGCGTCGCTAATCGGAACGCCATTCGCGTCTAGCACGCGCGACGACACAAACCGTACGGTGTGTAATAGGTCGACAAATACTTCGAAATTCAGCGGCCCGGTCGACGTCCCTTCGAAATTACGTCGTAGATCCGTGAATAAATCAACAATCAGGCTTGGATCAATGTCGAGTGATCCGCTTGGTGGGAGGCGGACCATCTCCGTAGTTAACCCGAGCTGATTGGTACTGGCAGAGCTGCCGCAGAAGCCAAACAGACTGAAGCAGAAGTCGCCGCTGTTCTCGTGAGTAGGTCGTCCACCTAGGGTACGGTCGGAGCGACCACTTACCCCGATGGTAACTTCCCAAAAAACCCCCTTGTTGAATGTCAACGTGTCAGGGCCAAAGGCGCTAGTTGCTTTGGCTTCAAAAAGGGCCCCCTGTTCAGTGGACCCCAAGTCAAAGTTATCGAAGCGAAAATCAGCGAGCGCTCGGAAGTCACCAAATTTTGAATTTGCCTGCGCTGTCATGCCCCAGTTCAATCCGGAGCACGCCACTCCAACATCCGAACCGGTTGCCGAAAGGTGCTGCTGGTGGTTACAGATCCCAGTTTGATCGACAACGCCAACTAACAGAACGCTACTGATCCCCACAGCAGTGGCATCGAATGCTATTGCAGCAAGGCCAATGGTTGTGCACAAAAATAATTTTTTCACGAGATTCAATCCTTCTTAAAGCGCAACGACTCGAGGCATCGAATTGTTGCGTGACTATTGCGACTCGCGCGCCCCACAATCCGCAATCTTTCCGAGGATCCCGACCGTGAAGCCTCCTAAATTGTTCATCGCGATTGTCTCGACCCGCCAAAAAATCGCGATGCGCTGTCGGCACCTTGCCGACGCCCTGACTATAGGCCGGGGCAAACGCCAAACAACTGGTCTTTGGTTTAGGTCACGGTTAGGTTTAGAAGTTGATCGAATGCCCATGCGGAGCCAGCTGGAAGCTAGATCCCTCCAACCTATACTTTCGTATAGGAGACATCTTGACGATTCGAAACTACCGTCATGGTGCGTCCCGCACCCGACCACCTTCGGCAGATCACAATGAACATACTGCTCGTGGACGACCATCCGCTTTTTCGCGAAGGGGTCGGGCTGCTGTTGAAGCAGTCGGATCCCTCCATTCAGACGGCGTTCGCAAGCACGATCGCCGAAGCGGTTTCTCAAGCGCAACTTCACCGCAAGTTTGATCTCATCCTTCTCGACCTGGGGTTGCCCGAGGGTGGCGGTGTTGCCGGCTTAGAACGGGTTCGTGGTGCTTTCGAACACGTGCCGGTGGTGATGCTTTCCGCGGCAAACGATCCGTGGATAATCCTCGAGTGTCTTGATCGTGGCGCCATGGGATTCCTGACGAAATCCTCGTCGACCGAGTTGTTTCGAGCGGCTCTCAACCTCGTGGTGCTCGGAAATGTCTACATTCCGCCCGAGGCCTTGTCGGCAATGGCGGCTACTCAATCGATCTCGTCGCCAGAACTTATGTCGTTGCCGCCGTTTACGCCGCGAGAGACGGCCGTGCTCGACGCGTTGATCGAGGGGCAATCCAACAAATTGATTGCGCGGCGACTCAACATCGCCGAGCAAACCGTGAAATTTCACGTGTCGAATATTTTGAAAGTGCTAAAGGTCCACAATCGAACGCAAGCAGTTATCGCAGCAGCGCGTATGGGGTTTAAGATATCGTGGCGTGGCAGCAACACCGATGAGGGAAACGCTGCAAATCGGCCCTCAGGCGCCGAGTTCGAGGGCGTTTAACAGCGCGTCGCGCAGTTGGTGCGCAGCCAGCGGTTTGTGAAATAACCGAAACCCACTGTTCCGCGCCTCGACGATCCGTTCCGGCGCCGTGTCGCCGGTGATCAATATACCCGGGATCTCAACGCCACAATCCGCACGTACCTGCCGGATCGCTTCGGCGCCGGTTGCCTGTTCGCGCAATCGGAAGTCGGCAACGATTAGATCCGGAAAGCGCTGACTGTCACGCACACGCTCGAGCGCGTCGCTTGCGGAGCCCGCCGGAATGGCAAAGCACCCCCAGCTCGCAAGTAATAAAGCGTAGCTTTCGCGCACCTCCTTGTCGTCCTCGATCAGCAGTACCACCGTCCCGGCAAGTACGTTCGCATCGACAGTCGTTGCGACGCTCGCGTTAGGCGCGTCGGGTGCTGATTCAATCAACGGGATCAGGATCTCGAACATCGACCCCTTACTCGACATAGATCCCAAGCGTAATTCGTGCCCCAGCAAGTTGCACAACCGCTTCACGATCGATAGCCCGAGGCCAAGGCCTTTGCGCCGATCGCGCTCGGGGTTGTCGATTTGGTAGAACTCCTGGAATACCAAGTCACGGTGTTCTTCGGCAATGCCGACGCCGGTGTCCCACACTTGAACGGCGACCGATCCACGCCGGCGTCGGCACCCGATGAGCACGCGACCAGCGTGCGTATAGATCAGCGCGTTGTTGATCAGATTTCTTAGAATGCGTTCAATTAAGTTAACGTCACTGCGAACAACAAGGGCTGAGGTTCGCACGCGCAGGCGCAATCCCTTATCCGCCGCGACCGACGCGAATTCGGATTTGATCACATCGAACGGACCATTGATTGAAAATGAGGTGAGGGTTGGCTCGACCTGGCAAGCGTCGAGCCGCGAAATATCGAGCAGCGCCAAAAAGAGATTGTCCAGTGACTGCAACGAAGCTTCGACTCTTCCAATCAGATAGCCGGCCGCGCGATCTTTATTCTCGGCTTTAAGTACCGCGACGAAGTTTGATATCGCTTGCACCGGCTGGCGTAGATCATGGCTGGCCGCGGCCAGAAACCGCGATTTGGCAGCGTTAGCGAGGTCTACCTGCCGCTTTTCGGCGACGACTTCAAGTAATAAGCGATCGCTTTCCATGCGCGCCAAGAATTCGCGCCGTTTGAATCGCTCCATTTCATAAGAGCCAAATACCGCGACCGAATAGGTCCCGATCAGAAAGAACAAACTCATTCCCAGGATCTCGCGAGGCATGCCAATCACTAAGGCCAGACCGATGTACGTGATGAGCAGGATGAACCCACCGATCAAAACATAGAGTCCGGCGACGATGAGGGCGGCCATGTAGATAAATGCCATCATGACACCGGGAAAAAAGACATAGAACGCAAGCGGTTTGGCCGCAAACGCCATCATGGCGGTTACCCCCATCCCGGTATACCAGGTGGCCGTGACAAGCGATTTTTGGATGAGATGCCCATTCGTCATTCGAGAACGAAACGAAAGTACAACGGCGCCCATCAGGATTGGAGCGACGATCAGCAGCCGCACCACGAACAGTTGACGTTCGTTTTGTGGAAAGAAGCTGTCGTCCCAGATCGCGAACAACAGGACAAGTCCAGCGCCGAACACGAGCGTAAAGCGCCAATAATTGAGCGTCTTGCCAATGAGTTCGGATTGGTACTTGGCTTCGACGCCGTCATCGAAACGCGAAGTCCACGATATCCCTCGCCGATCGGCCAGTGTCGCAACGGAGCGCACGGTTTGACGATAGTTCAAAAAAAAGTACTCACATTCGAATTTATCCCATCACTTCCGCCTACGCCGTCAGGCGCTTGGCCGGGGAAATACAGCCTGCCACGGCAGCCGCGTTGCTGCATGACGGCCTAGTGTCGCGGAAAATCGCCGCAGCATAGCCCGCTCCTTGGCCCAATTTTTTTGCGGGTGCGGGTCCAGGCGTTGCAGCGAAAGAAACGTAGCGCCGGTCATTTCGAGTATCTCGCGATGACTGGCCATGAGCGATGATAAATCCATGAATT
>JAYUEZ010000252.1:0-5263 GCA_043738965.1 Gammaproteobacteria bacterium | reverse complement strand
GATCGAGCACCGTATGCCAGCAATAACGGCTATAGCAACTGGGAGTTATCGTCTGATCGCGCGAACGCGGCGCGCCGCGAGTTGATTGTCGGTGGGCTCCCCGAAGACAAAATTGGACGCGTCATGGGGCTTGCATCGTCGGTGTTGTTTGACAAAGACAACCCGTTCGGGCCGATCAACCGCCGTATCAGCATCATCGTGATGAACAAGGCGGCGGACGATGCGGTCAACGAAGGCGAAGGCAAGGCCGCAGCTATTGACGAGAGTAAGCCGGCCGCCAAGGCAGCCACGCCGCCGGAGATGCCCATTCCGTCCATCGCGAACGAAATCAAGACAGGAAATTCGATCGTACGGACTCCGCGATCAACCGCGGAGCTCGAGGCTGCAGCGCCGCCGAAGTTGGACCCCGCGGCAGCCGGCGCCGTCGGACCCGGATCGACACCCGCCGCCGACCAGCCAGCCGCCAAAGCCCAAGAGAGTACAGCGACGCCACCCGCGCCGACTGTAGAACCCACCCCGCCACCGAAGCCGAAGAAGATTGTAAAAATCGCGACCCGACTCTAACGGCTGTTGGAATAGACCAACGCTGCTGCGGGCTTAAATTTCGATCTGCGCGCCGATTTCGACTACGCGGTTCGCGGGCAAATGAAAGAAGCGCGCCGCACTCGCCGCGTTACGCAACATGAAGGCAAATAGGATGCGGCGCCAGCGGGCGAGCGTCCGCCGGCCGCGCGCGACTAACACGGTCTCGCGGCCTAAGAAAAAGGTCGCTTCCATCTCATCGTAGGTAAACTCCGGCACGTGGAAACGCCGCAATTCGCGCGGCAAATTGGGCCGTTCCAAGAATCCATAGGTAATCGTCATGCGGCTGATCCCCTGGCCTACCGCTTGAAACTGCACGCGATCCGCACTCGGCACATGCGGCACGCGCGCGGTGTCGACCGTCAGCAGCACCACATGCTGATGCAGCACTCGATTGTGCTTCATGTTATGCAACAAGGCGCGTGGCACCCCGGCTTTTTGGCCCGTGAGAAAAATCGCCGTGCCCGCCACGCGCACCGGCGCTTCATACACCAGACTGTCGACGAACAATGCCAGGTCCAAATTTTCTTCGGTGAGTGTGTCGTTCAGTGCTTGGCGACCCTTTTTCCAAGTATCCATCAAGGTATAGAGCCCGACGGCGAATAACACCGGCATCCAACCACCGGCTGGGATCTTGAGTAGGTTTGACGTAAAGAATGTCGAATCGATACACAGAAACGGGATGGCCAACACCACGGCGCGTCCGCGTGACCAGCCCCACACGTTACGCGCGACAAAATACAGAAATAGAGTAGTGGCGAGCATGGTGGTCGCCACGGCAACGCCATAGGCCGCGGCCAGTCGGCTCGAATTTTCGAACCACAGCACCAACCCCAGCGTGCCCGACATGAATATCCAATTCACCGCCGGCAAATAGACTTGGCCGACCGCATCGGATGCCGTTTGCTGAATATCCAAGCGCGGGATGTAACCCAGTTGAACCGCTGAGCTGGCGACGGAAAACGCGCCTGAGATCACTGCTTGTGAGGCGATCACGGTCGCCGCGGTCGCCAACAGCACCAAGGGCAATAGCCAATTCTGCGGCACCGTCGCGAAGAACAAATGCTCGACCGTCGAGGGATCACGAATGAGCAGCGCCCCTTGGCCAAAATAATTTAGCGCGAGCCCCGGCAGCACCACGGCGAACCACGCATCGCGAATTGGCGGCCGACCGAAATGGCCCATGTCCGCGTACAACGCTTCGCCGCCAGTCACGACCAAAAACACCGAGCCCATCACTAAAAAACTCAGCCACCCGTGATGCACGAAAAACTTGAACGCATACAGTGGATTCACCGCAACTAGAACACCGGGGGTCTGCACGATCGATGCAATGCCGGTAAGTCCGAGCATCGCAAACCAGACCAGCATCACCGGGCCGAAAATGGCGCCAATTCGCGCCGTACCGAAGCGTTGTACGGCATACAACACGATCAAGATTGAGATCGCGACCGGGATCACATAAGGCCCCAGCGCCGGCTTCTGCAGCTTTAGGCCTTCAACAGCGCTTAACACAGAAATGGCCGGCGTGATCATCGCATCGGCGAACAGTAGCGACGCGCCGACCAACCCTAAGAACACGAAATAAGATCGCAAATGTTCGCGGCCCTGCGCTTTCCGCACCACGAGCGCCATCAAGGCCAGAATGCCGCCCTCGCCGTTGTTATCCGCGCGCAAGATGAACGACACGTATTCGATCGTAATCACCAGCAACAGGATCCAGAAAATCACCGACAAAATGCCGAGAATATTTTCGGGCACCACCGCGAGCGCGTGATGACCGGCGTTGAAGCATTCACGAAGCGCATACAGCGGGCTCGTACCGATGTCGCCAAAAACGACGCCAAGAGCACCTAACATCAATGGCCAGGACCGACCGGACCGCGTCACGGTTTCAGTCATGGGGAATAAGCATCAGCGAGACGGGGCACACATGTAGATGGGTGATGGAACGTCGGATGGAGGGGTTAATCGCGTTGCAGCATTCTACTCAGCGGCGGTCATAAAGCTAGCTCGATTTTCTTCATGGCGAACTATTCCGTTGCGCGCTCGTCACGGTTTACATCTCATGAACGACTGTTAAAGTGCGCGGGCCCATGACCACCCTGCCCGCCCAAAATTTTCACGCCGCCGAATTGATCTACCGGTGTTAGCCGCGATTGGCCTCGTTCTGCTTTCGTTGTGCTGGGGCTACAGCTGGATCTTCAACAAGCTCGCGCTACTCGATGCTGGGCCGTTCACATTTTCTGCGTATCGCATGCTGCTCGCGGCTGCGTGTCTGTTGCTGGCGTTGCCACTGACGGGAAAATCCTTGCGTCCGACCCGCGTCACTGAGTTGATGCTATTGGGTCTGATCCAAACCACGGGCTTCGTGGGGCTGAGTATGTGGGGACTTGTGAAAGGTGGCGTGGGTCCGACCGCAATCTTGGTGTTCACGATGCCGTTTTGGACGCTGCTCTTAGCGTGGCCGTGTCTCGGTGAGGAAATTCGCGGTTCGCAATGGGTGGCCGTTGCGCTCGCGGCGGCCGGCCTCGTCGTGATTCTGCGGCCGTGGGATGCGCATGGTTCAATCGCCAGCAAATTGGCTGCCCTTGGCGCCGGGATGTTATGGGCCATTGGTTCGATCATGGTCAAGCGAATGCAACGGCGCGCACCCCTCGATCTCCTCATGCTCACGGCGTGGCAAATGGCGTTTGGCGCGCTCCCCTTGCTGCTCATTGCCTACCTCGCGTCCGAGCCGCCGGTCCAGTGGTCATTCCGCTTTGAAGCTGTCTTGATTTCGACTGCGTTGGTCTCGACTGCAATCGGCTGGTGGGTGTGGCTGTATATTTTGAAGCATGTCGAGGCCGGCATCGCCGGCATGGCGATGCTCAGTGTGCCCGTGGTCGCTATTGCGTCCTCGGCCTGGCATTTCAACGAGCATCCACGTCCCGAGGAACTATTGGGAATGGCCTTGATCATGACCGCGTTAGTGATCATGGGCGTAAGAGCGCTGCGCCAGCATCGCGATTTTACGGGGCCGTTGGGCCAAGAATAAGTTTGAATCGATGCGGTCACTCATCGCCTTCGCGATCATGTCGAACGTTTCGTCGGCTGCGGCTACGGATCTGAACTTCTACGAACTGCCCGCCTCCGCGCGCAGTGCGTCCTGCAGACGCGTAAACGGCGCCGAATCATTCGTGACCCATGCGGTATGGGGCGCACCCGCCATTAGTTTCTGAAGGGCCTCGATTCGCTGGCCGTATTGGAAGTGCGCGGGCGTGCCACTGGCGGCCATGCGAGCTGCGAGCAAGATCGCGGCCCGTGGGTTATACCGTCCGCGCTTCAGAATAATAACCCCGATCCGATCCGCTTCACGCTCCTTCGTCGAATCAATTGACGCTGAAAGTTCACCCACTTGGGGCTGTTCTTCCGGTGCCTCGCGGCGACTAAACAAGTGACCGAAAAATCCCGACGGCGCAGTGGTCTGACAGAAATGTCCGGCGATGTGATGCCCGAATTCATGCGCCAATAGCGCGGCGAGTTCGTCTTCGGTGGTCACAAAGCGCAACATGCCTTCGGTAACGAAGATGTGGCCGTCACCAATCGAGAAGGCGTTGAGTTTGGAATCGCGAACAACATGAGTTCGCCAATGGCGATGCGCCGACTCGCCTGCGCGTTCAGCGAGCTGACTCGCCACCGCTTGTAATGCCGAGTCGATCGGATCGCCAGTGGCGCGCAGTGGCCACTGGCGAAAGATTTGGGCGAGCGTATCACTTGCACGCCGGATTTCCGCCGGACACGCCTCAAGTACCGGCGCGGCGTGGACGGAGGTCGCGAGCAGTACAAATACCAGTACCACTCGCGTCAGCATGCCCGCGAACTCAGGCCTTTCTTACGACGAAGGTCGATTCCGCGGTGTCGTAAGTAGTCCCGGCGCTGATCGTATGCCGAATCACATAAGTGCCAGCCGCCGCATCCGCCGGAATGTTGACCGGTAATTTAACGGTGTAGCCGCCCGCGGTCTTCGCCACCGGCTGATTCTTGAAATCCATGAGTTGCACGCCATCTTTAAGCAATACGCCGGTCACTGAAACTTGCGTCTGCGGCGCGTTCTTGGGGAGCGCTAGCGAGTAGTCGGTAACGACATTAACCACGCTATTCGGCGCGACGATCTGCGGGTTCGAAGTCGCGGAGTTAATATGCACAAAGACGCTATCGGCGGGCGCCGCGTAACCGTAGAGTTGTTGATCTTTAGTCTGGCTGCGGGCCGCGATTTCCTGCGATTCGATCACCTTCCCCGCGGCCCAGCCGACCAAGGCACCGCTAGCCGCGCCAATGGCGGCGCCTTCCCAACCACCCGCCAATCCGCCGACCAGGGCGCCGAGTGCGGCGGTAGCCGTGGTTGATTGCTGGGTCGTCGTCGGGTTCCCAGCGCAGCCCACGAGCAACACGCCGCAGAGGGCGGTGCTGAGGGCGGTCTTTCTGTAGGTCGTAGTCATGCTGATCTCCTGATTGAAAATAATCTGATTTGGGTTTGCGTTAATGGGTCGCGGGCGGGGGCGCCGCCGCAGACGCCGGTGATTCAAAAAAGGGATTCGCGGTCGGTAGTGGCGGAATGGTGTGCGTTAACGCGCCGAGTTTTTCCGCCACCCCGCCCAGCGGTGGCGGCTCGATCGCCTCGAAGCTACCCGCGTCGTAA
>JAYUEZ010000251.1:0-1986 GCA_043738965.1 Gammaproteobacteria bacterium | reverse complement strand
AGATGTGGGAACCGATTGGCGATCCCGCCTGGAAATAGCGCTACCGGCCCGTCCACTGCGGTGGACGTTTTTGTGCGAAGGCTTGCGCCCCTTCTAAGCGATCGCTCGAGGTATAGCAGGTTTTGAACGCGGGATAGCCGTGTTGCGCGCGCATCGCGGCTTCGAGACTGGGTTCGTCGAGCCCGCGCATGACCGTTTGCTTTGAGGCGCGGATGGCGAGCGGCGCGCAGCGCAGGATCTTGGCGCACCAGGTGGCCACGGCTTCATCGAGCGTGGCAGGCTCGACCAACTCGCTCACGAAGCCGAGACGAAGGCCGGCCTCCGCGTCGACGAGTTCGCCAGACAGAATTAGCCCCATTGCTTGTTTGAGACCGATTTGACGCGCCAAGCGATGCACGCCGCCGCCGAGCGCCACCGCGCCCACCAACGGTTCCGGTAAACCAAAGCGTGATCGCGGGGTTGCGACAATGATGTCGCAGGCCAGCGCGACTTCGAAGCCACCACCCACGGCGACACCGTCGACGGCCGCGATCAAGGGTTTGTCCAAATCAAAGCGTTCGATAAGTCCCGCATATCCACTGCGCGGGTAGACATGCGGTCGTCCACGTTTCGCGATCGATTTCAAATCACTGCCGGCGCAGAACGCGCGTTCGCCAGCGCCCAGGATCACGCCGAGATATTGCTCATCGTCGGCCGCGAAGCGATCGAACGCATCCTGCAGCTCGTCATGCATTTCTTGATTGATCGCATTCAAGACCTCGGGACGATTCAACGTGATGCGGGTGATGTGATCGGCAGTCCTTACGGCAATGAATTGATAAGGCACGGGTTGGTCCTAGTGTTTGTAGTGATCGAAATTCGCCTATCCGCGCGTCGCGGAACTATTCGCCGAGCGCGGTGATAACGAGATCGGCCAGTCGTTGCAGGCGTTCGCAGTGATACGTTTCTTCCATAAGCCCGGTGGAGAGAAACGAGAACGTGAGTTCGAGCACGGGATCCACCCAGAAGCAGGTCGAACCGGCGCCCCAGCCGCAGAAGGTGTTGGGGCTTGAAAAATTGCTCATGGGCCCCGGCTGGACGCCATGTCCGCGCGTGAAGAACCCGATGCCGATGTTAGCCGGCCACGCTTCCCAACCGCGCGTCTCGCGCGCGTAATCGAACAACACATTGCGTTTGTCCCCGGTGTGGTTCTGCGCGCAGTAGGTGAGCGTTCGCGGTGACAACACGCGCACGCCGTCGAGTTCACCGCCGCGGGCGAGCATGCTCGCGAAGCGGTGTAGATCGTTGCTCGTGGTGAGGTAGCCGCCGGCCGGGATCTCAGCACCCTCGATCAACACCACCTGGCCGACCGCCGTCACTTCCTGGGGATAGAACATGCCCGGCTCCTCGTAGCACGCGACGACGGGACACAGGCGCGCGACCAAATCAGCGCGCGGGCCGAGGCTGGTATGGCGCATGCCGAGCGGTTCGAACAGATCTTCGTTGATTATCTGCCGGAACGATCGACGCCCGCCGTCGACACGGCGCACGAGCTCGGCGAGTACCGCGTGGGCCGCAATAATTGAATAATTAACGCGCTCGCCCGGAATAGATTCGGGTCGTTGGGTGCCCACCCAATCGGTGAGTTTTTCGATGTTAGTGAGGGTCTCGACCGGCACGCTCGGAATCGCGGAAATGATCCCGCTGGTATGCGTGAGCAGGTGATGAACGGTCATCTGGCGCAGGCCGCGCGTGCGAAACTGCGGCAGCACTTCGCCGATTTGCATAGCCAGATGCAAATCGCCGCGCTCGATCCGATTCAGCACTACCGTATTCGTGAATTGTTTGCCAACCGAGAACGACACGAACACATCCTCGCGTGTGAGCCGCCGGCCGGTTGCGCGATCCGCGAACCCGTGCACGACATCGAGCACGAGTTCGCCGCGCCGGGCGACTTTAAGCGCCGCGCCATGGTAACGATTCGCCGCGATATCGGCGTCGATACGA
>JAYUEZ010000250.1:0-14062 GCA_043738965.1 Gammaproteobacteria bacterium | reverse complement strand
AGCGTTCAATCGCTTCGGGCGTCGCTTTTTGGCGGTCCTTGCCAAGTTTTCTCGGCAGCTCCTGCTTGTTGATTCCAATCCGCAGCGGCCGCTCCATTCGCAGAGTTTGCATCACAAGATAGCTCCCCATAGTCCCGAGTGCTGCGTGCGCTGCGAGGTCGGCGTATCCCTTGTCGACATATCCACGCACGTTCTCAACGCCCGCAAGTACGCTCACGGCCATGGCTTCGGCCGTTCCCGGTTTTGGACTACTACAGTCGGCAAGGACCTCGTGCGCTTGTTTTTCAATGATCGCCAAGTCGCCGGCCAGGGTGGGCAGCGGGATCGATTCGTCAGACGCGTATTCGAGCATTTCTCTTAATGTGGCGTTTTCGAATGGCTGACAGCGTGTGACATTGAATAATCCCTCAGGGCTCCGGCTTTGTGTGACGCGCGCCCGCCGTTTCATTTCGAATTCAGCGCCGCACGATCGGCCGCCTCGACCGCCAGCGCCGGCGTCACGTGGGCATAGCGTTTCATCATTGATAACGACTTATGACCGAGCACGGCGGCCACGACGCGGCTATCCACACCGGCGCGGAGCAGTTCCGTCGCCGCGCTGTGCCTGAGGTCGTGAAATCGGAAGTCCGGCAAACCTGCACGCTTGCGCGCCACGTCCCACGCTTGCCGGATATTTCGCGGCTGATCTCGCTTAATGCTGGAGGCGAATACAAGATCAATGTGAAGTGGTCGAGTGCGTTTCTTCAGCGCAGTTATCACCTCGGTGACCAGCGGCACAGCGCGCGGCTCGGCGGTTTTGGTGCTCTCGGGGGTCAGCCAGGCAACGCGCTGCTTCCAATCAACCTGCGACCACTTAAGGTTCATGATTTCGGCTTGGCGTGCGCCACTTGAAAGCGCGATCAACACGACCAGGGGTAGATCGGGGTTCATGCTTTCCCGGCAGGCAGTCAGCAATGCGTCTCGCTGCTCAGGCTTCAGCCAACGGATCCGCGGTGGCGCGGCCGCCGCGCGCCGAGTCAGTCGCGCGGGGTTTTCTGCTAGCCAGTGGAGATCTTTGGTTGCAAAGTCGAGGACGGCAGACAGACACATGTGAGCATGACGCACGGTCTGTGACGACCGCTCTCGCTTCACATGTTCGAGTTTCCCGCGATTGCGACGGAGGCGCACCACCGGGGTGGCGGCATAATCGCGGAGTACCTGAGCGATCGTCTCACGCTTAATTTCGGAAAGGCGTACGTCGCCGAGTGCGAACTCCCAAAATTTAAGCATGCGCTCGCGGTCGCTACCGCTTCGGAGTTGCTTTAGTGGGCCCGCGCGATACTCGGTGAGGAGCTCCGAGAATCGGTGCGCATGCGCGGGCCCATGAGAGCGACCCGCATTGATATCGCTTTCGACCCGCATCGCCCACTCTTGGGCCTGACGCTTAATATCGAAAGTCTTACTGCTAGGCGGATGCCCATTCTTGCGAACTATCGCTTGATAGGTACCGCTTTCAAGTCGTCGGATCGTTGCCATATCTGCACCTCACTCGATTTGTGATCAAAGTGTGATGGCGATCCCTCTCCAACTTCGCCCAGGATAACGTAAATCACTGTTTTTATTATGGAGGCTGGGGTCGGAATCGAACCGGCGTCCACGGCTTTGCAGGCCGCTGCATGACCACTCTGCCACCCAGCCTAACGGCGACTTACTTTAGGGATCAGCGTGGTGTTGCGCGACCCACTAAAATGAAAAGCCCCGATACGATCGGGGCTTCACGATACCATTGGAGCGGGAAACGAGACTCGAACTCGCGACCCCGACCTTGGCAAGGTCGTGCTCTACCAACTGAGCTATTCCCGCCTGACGTGCGCAATTCTAGCGGCATGCCGATCGCTGTCAAGGAATGAACTCGTTAGACATTGCCACGACAGTGTCGAACAGCGGCCGCTGTCGCGTGAATTATCGTCTACTGGCTGGTGAGATCGGGCCACGCCGCGACTAAGTAGCGGTACATGGACCACAGGGTCGCGCCCATCGCCAAATAAAGCGTGCAAACGCCGAGCGAATAGATCGGAAGATTGAAGTACGAGTCGCGGATGATCATGAGGATCAACGCGGTCATTTGACAGCCGGTTTTAAATTTGCCGATGAACGAGACCGCCACGCGCTCCCGCGCGCCGAGCTCAGCCATCCATTCGCGCAGTGCGGAGATCGCGATCTCGCGCCCGAGAATGACGGCAATCGGCAAGGCCAACCAGACTTTCGGATCCGCTTGTAACAGCACGATGAGCACGACCGCGACCAACAACTTGTCCGCGACCGGATCGAGAAACGCCCCCAGCTTTGAAATTTGACCGAGGCGTCGCGCTAGATAGCCGTCCAGCCAATCGGTGATCGCGGCCAGAATAAACACCGCGGCGGCGGCCAGGTTCGTCCACTTCCATGGCAGATAAAACAACACCACGAAGCATGGGATCAATCCGATTCGGAGCAAGGACAAGGCATTGGGAATGTTCATGCCGACTCATGTAACACACCGTAGATCGCCCGCGCAAGTTGGGCACTGATGCCGGGCGCGCGTTGGAGATCATCAATGCTGGCCCGAAGCACCCCTTGCAAGCCACCAAAATGCTGGAGCAAGGCGCGCCGCCGTTTCGCCCCAACCCCAGCGATGGATTCAAGTGGCGATTGCGTTCGCGCCCGGCCGCGCGCCTGGCGATGAGCCGTGATCGCGAAGCGATGCGCTTCGTCCCGGATTTGCTGAATCAGCAGCAGCGCGGCCGAATCCTTGGGCAAGGTGCGCTCGACTTGCGAATCGTGCATCAGCAGGCGTTCGAGGCCAGGTTTGCGACTCGCTCCCTTGGCAACGCCGATGATCTGGATCCCTTCCAACTGGAGCTCGCGCAAGACCGCGATGGCTTCACTAACCTGTCCTTTGCCACCATCGATGAGCAAAATATCCGGCATTATCGCTTCTTCTTTTTGTAAGCGTCCATAGCGCCGCGTCAGCGCCTGGCGCATCGCGGCGAAATCGTCTCCGGCGACAATGCCTTCGATATTGAATCGTCGATAATCCGCCTTGCGCGGACCTTCATTGCCGAACACCACGCACGAGGCAACAGTGGCTTCGCCTTGTGTGTGGCTGATGTCGAAACATTCAATGCGCGCCGGCACTTCGGGTAAATCAAGAAATTCACGCAGCGCTTCCAATCGCCGCCGATAGTCCGCATCGACCGCGGCCCGCTCGCGCACAGCGAGCTCGGCATTCCGAACCGCCATTTCCACCCACTTGGCTCGCTCCCCACGCACATTGTGGCGGATGCGAACCGCGCTACCGCGACGTTCGTGCAGCGCCGTTTGCAACCACTCAGTCTCATCCGGTTCCAGCGCGTCGGCGACAATAATATCCGGTGGAAGATCACGCTCGCTGGTCCCGGCCAAATAAAATTGGGCAAGAAAAGCCGCGGTTATTTCACTGACCGATGCGTCGGACGTGTGGCGCGGGAAGAACGATTTATTGCCTAAATTGCGCCCACCGCGCAGAAAGAACACTTGCACGCACCCCACGCCGTCGTGAATACGGCAGGCGACGATATCGAAATCACCGCCATCGGCCGTGATGTGTTGCTCGGCCTGGACTTTTTGAATTTTGTTGATTTGATCGCGTAAGCGCGCTGCACGTTCGAAATCCAAGCGCGCCGCGACCGCTTCCATTTCGCGCACCAGCACGCTGACCACTTCGTGACTACGACCGGCCAAAAACAACCGTGCATTCTCCATATCCGCCGCATAATCTTCCGGCGTGATGAGCGCAACACAGGGCGCGGTACACCGCTTAATCTGATATTGCAGACACGGCCGCGTGCGATTCTTAAAATAACTGTCTTCACATTGCCGCACCATGAACAGCTTCTGCAATAGGTTGATGGTCGCGCGCACTGCACCGGCATTCGGATACGGTCCGTAGTAGCGCCCACCGTCGGCGCGTGCGCCGCGATGGAAAGCGAGACGCGGGAAAGTATCTTGGGTGGTAACGTAGATGTAGGGATAACTCTTGTCATCCCTTAAGACCACGTTGTAGCGTGGTCTTAATTCTTTGATCAGATTGGATTCGAGGATCAGCGCCTCGGTTTCATTGCGGGTGGCAACGATTTCGAAATCGCGCACTTGCTCGACCATCGCCCGCACTTTCCGCGTGTGACCAGCACTGCGATTGAAATAACTGGAGACTCTTTTTTTGAGATCACGCGCCTTGCCTACATAGATGACGCCGCGGCTCGTGTCCAACATTCGATAGATACCGGGGACCGATGGCAGCCGGAGACACCGCTCTCGCAGATCTTGTTCGATACTCGCGCTGGGTTCGCTCGTTGCGGAGTCGGCGCTGTTCAATGCGGCGAGTTCGCTGGCGTCACGCCTGCTTGGTTTGCGCCGATTCGTCGATGTCGGGCATGTCGCTCAAACCTTGGTTACGTGCGATGAGCGCCAGCTTGACATCATTGGTGGCGCCAAGCTTTTCCATCAATCGCCGCCGATGATAGGCCACCGTCTTAATACTGAGCGACATCCGCGTGGCGATTTCACCTGAATCAAGGCCGAGGCTTATACGATGCAGCACTTCAATTTCGCGACGCGTCAGGTTTTGAATTCCACCTTCGGTGCGCTTCAGGATGGTGCTCACCGCGACGTTTTGAGCCACGTCTCGACTGATATATGAACGACCGCGCGACACTTCGCGGATCGCTAAAAACAATTCATCGGTATCGGCGTCCTTGCTGACATACCCCGTGCCACCTAATTCTAGAAATCGCCGCGGATAAGGACCCTCGACGTACATCGACAATCCGATGATCTTACAGCCCGGATAGTTTGCAAGCAGACGACGCGTGGCCTCCAGCCCGCCGATACCTGGCATATTCAGATCGATGAGAACCACGTCGAATGCGAGGTCGCGGGTAACTTCACGGAGTTGCTCACCGCTATCGGCTTCCGCAACCACCCGAAAATCGGTCACGGACTCCAGCTTGGCGCAAATACATTTGCGCACTAAACGGTGATCATCAACGACGATTATCCTAATCATGCCCCAGCTTGTGCCTCCGCTGCTCAGCTTTATGATTGTAGTCACTGCGGTGCGCCTCGTGCACCCCCAGTTTAGCGACAGAGGTCGCGGCTTTTGGAAAATCACGCTGGGAATCGAGATCCCAGCCCACGATGCTATGGATTGAGCAGTCCCCAGATTTTACGAAACGTCCCGGTGAATTCTTCCGGAGCACGTTGTATCCACTCCCCGACTTCCGCGTGTGTGCACCAGCGGCCTTCGGCAATTTCCGTGGGATCAGGGCGCACTTTGCGCCGCGTGGTGGTGCGAAAGACTTCGACAAATTCATACCCGGTCGCTGGGTCGGCTTGCAGTTTATACAAATTGAGCAAGTCGTCGTCGGGTTCAATACCGAGCTCTTCGAACAGTTCGCGTCGCGCCGCGACCGCGTATGCTTCGCCCTGATTTAAATGGCCGGCAGCTGAGGTATCCCACAACCCCGGCGAACAGTCCTTCAGTGGCGAGCGCCGTTGCAGATACAGCAGCCCGTCCCGATTGTAGAGCAGTACATGAGCGGCACGATGGCGTAACTTCGCCTGATGCACATAAGCGCGCGTGGCGACGCCGATGGGCTGATCGGCGGCATCGACGATGTCGAAAAATTCCTCAGTCATTGGTTATCAAAATTCGACTCCGAAAGTTGGCGGAGAGGGAGGGATTCGAACCCTCGAAGGAGATGAATCCTTGCCGGTTTTCAAGACCGGTGCAATCGACCACTCTGCCACCTCTCCGATTTCTTTTTCTGCTGCCTAAGCGAATGGCTAACTCATTTGCAGGCGGCGGAATTCTAACAGCCCACGTGCCGAGCTGACATCCCGGCCAACCAGTTGAAGGCGGCGCGTGGAGCAAACTCAACCTAGCTAGGGCTGCGAGATAGCGATGAGTGGTCGTGTGGCCGAATGTACAAATTATCGCTGTTTTCACTCTCATCTAGGCAATGGGGAGGCGTCGGATTACGCCGTCCGCCTAGTCTCCGTCGATGGAAACCAGGCGCTCAAACCCCAGGCTCCACCCTGTTCCGCCATCGATTCATCCCGTCTATCCACCGATCAACATCCGTGACTTTGCGCTGCATATAATCCCGCACCACGGGGTGCGGCAACATCAAGAACGCTTCGCGCGCCATGGTTTCGATCACGCAGTCGGCTAGCGCTTCGGGTTCAATCATTCCATCCACGCTCGCGACTGACGCGCCGTCCGGGCGGTCGGTCATCGGCGTTCGCACCGCTTGTGGTGCGAGTACCGAAACGCGCACGCCTTTATCGCGATATTTGATCGCCACCCATTCGGCGAACGCGACCGCGGCATGTTTAGTCACCGCGTAGCTCGCCGAATGAATATGGCTTAGAAGACCGGCCGCGGACGCGGTATGAATGAGATAACCGCTGCCGCGGGCAGCCATTTTCGGGGCGACCGCGCGCACCGCATACACATGCGCCATGACATGGATATCCCAATTGAGTTGCCACTCCGCGTTCGGCGCATCTTCATCACCCAGGCGCGCAATCCCCGCGTTAGAACAGAAGATATCGATTGGCCCCAATTCAGCTTCGACGCGCGCCACCAGGTTTTGAATATCACTTTCTTTGGCCACGTTGCACACAATGGGAAGCCCGCCCACGCTGGCCGCGACTTCCTGCAGCCGCTCGGCTTGCACATCAGCCACCGCGATCGCTGTCGCGCCCTCCGCATGAAAGCGCCGCGCAAGCGCGGCCCCGATGCCACTGGCGGCGCCGGTAATAACCGCGATCTTATTTTTAACTTTCATGCGTATTCCTCGTGTTTTATCTTCAAGCGATTACTAAAGCTTAGCGTCGAACTCGTTAGCGCCAACCCAGAAATAAGTGATATCCGTACAGCGCGCCACGGACTCGCGTATAGTCGGCTAATGGCAACCACCCACCTGTGCCGGCAAGACCGACACGAACGGTTGAAATTAAGCGACTCATCCCCTATATAAGGCGCAATGCGAACTGAACTGCGTTTCAGCGGTCCAAACGCTCATCGAATTTGACCAGGAGTAAATGAAGATGCCAACCCCAGTTGCCATTACCCGCGGCAGTACGTCCATACTGTCGACCAACCGCCTCGTCCGGAACACTTACGCCCTACTGTCTCTAACTTTACTGTTCAGCGCCGCAACGTGCGCGCTGTCGATGGTCGTCGACCTAGGCCGAGGGACGTATCTCGCAAGCTCTATCGCCGCGTTGGTGTTGATTTGGTTTGTGCTGCCCCGCACGGCCAATAGCGCGAGTGGCATCGGCGTGGTTTTCGCCATCACCGGGTTGTTGGGATTCGGCTTAGGGCCAATTTTGAGCATGTATCTCAAATTACCCAACGGCCCGCAGATCGTCATGACCGCGCTAGGTGGCACCGGCGCAATCTTCCTTGGGTTATCCGCCTACGCGCTGACCACCAAGCGTGACTTTAACTTCATGGGTGGTTTTCTCTTCGTCGGCATGCTGGTGGTGCTCGGCGGTGCGCTGTTAAATATTTTCTTGGCGGTGCCGGCGGTGTCGCTGGCGCTTTCGGCGGTCGTCGTGTTGCTGATGAGCGGCTTCATCCTCTATGACACGGGCCGTATGGTGAATGGCGGCGAGACCAATTACGTGCTCGCCACCGTCAGCCTGTATCTTAATATCTTCAATATCTTTATTAGCCTTTTGCAGTTGTTGGGGATAACGAGCAGCGACGACTAATTGCAGTCCGTACTCTTCTCTGTAATTAGTCAACGTGCGACGCGACTGACATTGATATGTGGCTAAAGATCTTAAGCGCAGTCGCGCTGGGCGCGATGTTGGTGATGTTACTGCCGCGCGCCAAACAGGCGCTGGCCGCAAGCCCGGTCGCCACTCCGGGAGATTGGCGCGCGGTGGTCGTGCCGTTAGTGGCGATCGTGGCCTTCGTCGCGGTGTTGATGGCCATCGTTTAAGGGGGCGTCAAACGCTCTTGCCCACCCATGTAGCCGTGTAATACGCGCGGAATTTCGATACTCCCATCCGCCTGTTGGCCGTTCTCCAGCACCGCCACCAGCGCACGTCCAACGGCGACACCGGAGCCGTTTAACGTGTGAATCAGTTCTACCTTACCTGAATTAGGATTCCGCCACCGCGCTTTCAAGCGTCGCGCCTGGAAACCCTCGAAGTTGCTGCAGGAAGAAATTTCACGGTACGCATTCTGGGCCGGTAGCCACACTTCAAGATCATAGGTTTTCGCCGCCGAAAACCCTATGTCCCCAGTACACAAGGCCATCGTTCGATAGGGCAATTCAAGCCGTTGCAAAATACTCTCGGCATGCGCAGTCAACTCTTCTAGTTGCGCGTACGACGTTTCCGGCGTCGCAAATTGCACTAACTCAACTTTCTCGAATTGATGCTGGCGGATCATCCCGCGCGTGTCGCGACCATAAGATCCCGCTTCGCTACGAAAGCACGGCGAGTGACAGACATAGCGCGTCGGCAAGGCCTCGGCATTTAAAATGACGTCTCGCGCAAGGTTAGTCACTGGCACTTCGGCGGTTGGAATTAAAAACAATTCTTGCCGCGGAATTTCAAATAAGTCGTCTTTGAATTTCGGCAATTGCCCGGTTCCACGCAGGCTTTTCGCATTCACCAAATAGGGCACATAAACTTCGCGATAACCATGCGCTTGCGTGTGGATATCCAGCATGAATTGGATGAGCGCGCGATGCAGGCGTGCAAAACCACCGAATAACACGGAAAACCGGCTGCTCGCGATAGTCACCGCTGCTTCGAAATCCATGACCTGGTGCAAGGCCCCAAGATCGACATGATCACGGACAGGAAACGAAAAGGCTCGTGGGGCACCCCAGCGTC
The DNA here is from genome assembly GCA_043738965.1 of Gammaproteobacteria bacterium. Taxonomy (GTDB): domain Bacteria; phylum Pseudomonadota; class Gammaproteobacteria; genus CAIKBL01. The sequence goes on along the minus strand of JAYUEZ010000250.1, from coordinate 5,143 downwards.
GTATTTCGACGTTGTCGCGCTCGTCCTGGCCGCGTGGGACTGAGTGATGAGGAATATTCGGCAAACCTAGTGCAAAAATTTCGAACTCCTCTTGCAACGCTTCCAGTGCTTGTTCCCTGGTTTTCATTTGCTCACCAAGGCCTGCGACCTCGGCGCGCAACGGCTCGATGTCCTCGCCACGGGCTTTAGCCGCGCCGATTTCCTTGCTGCGCTGGTTCCGCGTCGCCTGCAAATCCTGCGTCGAAGCTTGCAGTTGCTTGCGCCTTGCTTCAAGCGCCTGATAGGACGTTAAGTCGAGTTCGAATTTCCGGGCGCTGAGCGCGAGCGCGACCGCTTCGGGATCGGCGCGCAATTGATACGGGTCAAGCATGGACGGACTTGTGGTCTGCGCTCACCAGTTGAGCGGGACAAATTATAGCGATCTAATTCGCGTAGAAGGCGCTCACAGCGCTCGCGCGATAAAAATGCCAGCGGCACAGCCGGCGAGCGACAACAACAAATTCAGCGCCACATTAGTCAGCGCCGCGCCTGCCGCACCCTGCGCGAGCAGCGCAAGAGTTTCAACCGAAAACGCCGAGAAGGTCGTGTAGGCGCCGAGAAAACCCATCATCAAAAACGCGCGCAGCATCGAACCATCAACCAACCGCTCGCCACAGACCACGAACAAGATCCCGGCCACGAAACAGCCGAGGGCGTTGACCGTCAGCGTGCCTATTGGAAAGTTCCCGCGGGTAGCTGCTTGCAAGGCGATGACGGTCGCATAGCGCGCGATCGCACCGAGCGCGCCACCCACGGCGACTAGCAGATAGTTCATCCCCAGAACGCTCCCAGCCATGCTTAGCCACCACCACGCGTGGGTTGCGACGCACTGGTCGCGGTAACGTTCCGCAACCGGCGCAGCTTCTCCGCAATTTGGATTTCAAGACCGCGTTCTACGGGTGCGTAGTACACACGATCGCCTAATTCGTCGGGAAAATAGTGTTGCTGGCTCGCGTGGCCGTTGGGCGTGTCGTGATCGTAACGATAGTCTCTGCCGTGGCCGAGTTCGCGTGCCAGTTTGGTCGGTGCATTCCGCAAATGATCTGGTACTTCCAACGTGCCATGGGCTTCGACATCCGCGCGGGCGGCAGCCAACGCGGTATAAACCGCATTGCTTTTGGCCGCGCACGCGCAATACACCACCGCCTGGGCGATTGCTAACTCACCTTCAGGTGCGCCGAGGCGATCGAAGGTATCCCACGCATCGATGGCGAGACCAAGCGCGCGCGGATCGGCGTTACCTACGTCCTCGGACGCAATACGCACCACGCGCCGGGCGATATACACCGGATCACATCCGCCATCCAGCATTCGCGCGTACCAATACAGCGCGGCGTCGGGATTTGATCCGCGTACGGACTTATGCAGCGCCGAGATCTGATCGTAAAAATAATCACCGCCACGATCGTAGCGGCGCGGCGTGCCGCCACTCGCCACCTGCGCGACCAGCAGATCATCAATCGGGCGATTGTCGGCAAGCTCGGCGGCGAGTTCTAATAGACTGAGCGCGCGTCGTGCATCCCCGTCCGCCGCGCGCGCAATGGTGATGCGCGCGGAATCGCTGACTCGCACTGGGGTTGGACCGCTCCAGCTCGCAATCGCGCGTTGTAAAACTTGCGTGATGGCCGCCTCATCGAGCGCTTTCAGCACATAAACACGAACCCGGGAGAGAAGCGCATTATTGAGTTCAAACGCCGGATTTTCGGTGGTGGCGCCGATGAAAATGATCGTGCCCGCTTCGATATGCGGCAGAAACGCATCCTGTTGCACCTTATTGAAACGGTGAACTTCATCGACAAAGATCACCGTTCGGCGTTGCAGTCCGCGAGTGGTCGCCGCCGCCTGCTCGATCGCCGCGCGGATTTCTTTGATGCCACTCAGCACGGCCGAGACTTCGATAAAGTCCGCCGCCGCGATCTGCGCGACCAGCTGGGCGATCGTGGTCTTGCCCGTGCCGGGTGGCCCCCACAGAACGAACGAATGCACCGCTCCCGTATCAAGCGCGTGCCGCAGCGGCTTGCCGGGCGCGAGCAAATGATCTTGGCCGACCACGTCCTGCACCGAGCGTGGGCGCAAACGATCTGCCAAAGGCTTAAAAGTGGAATTCAACCGCGCGACATCCGGCATGGCATCCTGGATTAGGTGTCGCGATTATAGAGCGACCACCCGTCGCGTCGTCGAGTGCTTTCGGCGCGACGCGTGTAGCCTATTTGGACAACGACGTACCTGTCACAACATCAACCCCGACGGGTGGCTGAAAATTAAAAGTCGCGTCGGAAATTGTCTTATTTCGCGCCAAATCGGCGAATTTCAATTCAGTGGTTTGCCCGAGATTGTCCGCTAACTTCATAGTGGAAATAACCTCCCTGGTCATTTCAATCTCAATCGCGGTGTACTGTTGCCCCGCTTGTTTAGGCGTGAGTTTGAACCACGCGTGGCCAACTTGCTCACCCAGCGCTTTCACGGTGTATTGTTGGTCGATGTTGACCTTCTCGCCGAGCAGTTGCGCGGCCGACCCGGCTGCGCTCGCGGCGACGGCATTCACGGTGACTTGGGCCAGCTCCTTATCGTAGAGCCATAAGGTATGCCCATCCGAGATGATCGATTGAGCATACGGTTTGGTGTAAATCCACGCGAACTTGCCAGGACGCGCGATGGCCACCGTTCCGCTCGACGTTTCAAGCAAGGCGCCTTTTTCGTCGTAAACACGCTGCTCAAAGGCCGCATTAAGCGTCGTTAAATCGGCAAGAAATTTTTCGAATTGCTGGCGCGCCGAAAAACCCGGCGCGGCGACTCCTGTGGGGGCCGTTACAGCGAGCGCTGTGCATAGGATTAAACGCGCGACCTTGCGTAACCTTGTGGGCATGCGCTACTCGCGTGGCGGTGGCGGCGCCAGGACTTCGCGCGTGCCGTTGGTTTGCAGCTGCCCCACTACCCCAGCGCGTTCCATTTCTTCCACCATCCGCGCGGCGCGGTTGTAACCAATCTTCAAGCGCCGTTGGATCCCCGAGACTGACGCGCGACGCGATTCAGTGACAATGCGCACCGCGTGATCGTACAACTCGTCCTCTTCAGCGCCGGCATCACCACTCGACGCTTCACCATAAGATTCGCCACCCTCTGAATCATAGCTCCCCGCGAGGATTTCGGAGACATATTCAGGCGCCGCGACGGCTTTCAATTCTTCGACGACCTTGTGCACTTCTTGGTCCGATACAAACGCGCCGTGAATCCGTTGGGGAGTCGCGGTGCCCGGCGGCAAATAGAGCATGTCACCATGGCCTAATAAATTCTCCGCGCCCATTTGATCGAGAATCGTGCGCGAATCAATGCGTGACGACACCTGGAATGCAATGCGCGTTGGAATGTTCGCTTTGATTAAACCAGTGATGACATCGACCGACGGTCGCTGAGTGGCGAGGATGAGATGGATCCCCGACGCACGCGCTTTCTGCGCGAGGCGAGCAATGAGTTCTTCCACTTTCTTACCGACCGTCATCATCATGTCGGCCAGTTCGTCGACGATCACGACGATGTAGGGCAGCGTGCCAAGCGCTTCCGCGGTTTGCCCCGACTCAGCATCATCAAATAGCGGGTCCAGGATCGGCGTGCCCGCGACGCTGGCATCGCTGACCTTGCGGTTATAGCCGCCGATGTTGCGGACCCCGAGCGCCGCCATCAACTTGTAACGTCGTTCCATTTCAGCCACGCACCAGCGGAGCGCGTTCGCGGCCTCCTTCATGTCCGTGACCACCGGCGCCAATAACCCTGGGATCCCCTCATAGACCGAGAGTTCGAGCATTTTCGGATCGATCATAATGAGACGCACATCGCTCGCCGTCGCCTTATATAACAGGCTCAAAATCATCGCATTTAGCGCCACCGATTTGCCGGATCCCGTGGTCCCGGCAACGAGTAGATGCGGCATCCGCGCGAGATCGACCACCACGGGTTTGCCGGAGATATCCTTGCCTAGCGCAAGCGTAAGCGGCGACTCGCAGACTTCATACTCGCGAGCTTTTAGTATTTCACTGAGCGCGACGATTTCGCGTCGCTCGTTCGGAATTTCGAGCCCGATAACCGATTTACCGGGAATTACTTCAACCACGCGCACACTCACGGTGGACAATGAGCGCGCCAAATCTTTCGCCAAACTGGTGATGCGGCTGGCTTTGACACCGGGTGCGGGATTCAACTCGAAGCGTGTAATGACTGGCCCCGGTAGTACGGCGACCACATTCGCATCGATGCCGAAGTCCTTGAGTTTTAGTTCGACTTGGCGCGACATCGCTTCCAACGCTTCCGCTGAATAGCCGGCGCCAGTCTGGCGCGGTTCATCCAGCAAGCCGAGCGCCGGCAAAGCACTTTCACGCGGCGCGCGAAACAGGATGGTTTGTTTTTCTTTTTCGATGCGCTCGCTTTGCGGAATTTCGATAACCTTGGGTTCGATGCGCAGCGGTGGCCGCGCTTCATGCCGGATGTTTTCTTCGAGCACTGTCTGCGCGCGCGCGCGCCGCGCGCGCTGGCCTTGGACGTAATCCGTGAGCCTTTCCGCAAACCGCACTAAATAGGGATAGAGCCGCAGTGCCCAGTATCCGGAAGCGTCCATCACCTTGAACCACGACAATCCGGTGAAAAGCGTAACGCCGGCTAGGAACGCCGCGAGCATGAGCAACACACCGCCGAGATGGCCGCACCCGAGCACGACGTTACGCCCGACTAAATCGCCGAGGATGCCACCGCCAATGGTCGTCGGTTCGGGAGTGTGATTGGTTGCGCGAACCCACATCAAAGCGCAACCCGCGCAGAAAATCAGCACGAAGCCGAGACCGCGAACCGCCAGTTTCGGATAATCCAACGGCGCGCCGTCCGTGGGATGTTGGTACAGCGTCCAACCCGCGTACGCAATCATGACCGGAAACAAATACGCCAACTGTCCTAACAAATACCGCAGGACGTCCGCCAACCACGCACCGGTCGCGCCGGCGGCGTTTTGAATCTCGTGCGCGCCAGTGCCGGTGTGCGACCAGCCGGGATCGTCCATCTGGAACGTGATCAAGGCCACCAGAACGAATAGCGCAACGCCACCAAATCCAATGAGCAG
>JAYUEZ010000249.1:0-5280 GCA_043738965.1 Gammaproteobacteria bacterium | reverse complement strand
TCGCACTGACATCCCCGAGACCAGATTCAGTAATCCGCCGAACACTGGTGGTCAGGGGATTGGTTACCGCTGTCGTCGTGCTGGTCGATGTACAACTGTTGCTGCTCGCCAGCCCGCTGCCGCTGTTACTCGAGCCGCTGCCGCTATTGCCCGAGCCGCTGCCGCTATTGCCCGACCCGCTGCCGCTGTTACCCGAGCCACTGCCGTTGTTGTTATTGGCAGCGACGATGGTCGCAAAAGTACATGCCCCACGATTCTGGTCGACCACCACTCGCGTGTCGCCGCCGGCACTAATGACGTTACCGGGACCCGTTGAATTAATGTACGGAATGGTGAGTTTGAAGCGCCAATTGTCGTGCGCATAGCCGAGCGAGAACGGCACATACCACGCATTGGTGTCGCCAAGCCCGGAGCCATAGTCGCCGCTTGAAAACTCGAAGCCCGCACCAAGGGTAATTCGGCTCGGCGCCGGGTCTGAATTGCGCCGAAAATCCTCGGCGCAAGCGCCTAGCGTGTTCACCGTGAGTGCAACCGACAACACAAAGCTGACCGTTTTCATCCTGAAGTCCATCCGATTAGTTTTGTTAAATCCCTTTGCGGGCCTCTATCTTGTCGTTACATTCTAGCAAGGGTCCGACTCCACACGTTTTACTGAAATCTCAAAAGAGTTCGTCTTCAGGCTGTTTACTATTCACGTTCGACAACAAACTAAGGCGGGGTGATGGCATTACGTAGAGTCTTAATCGCCAATCGCGGCGAAATCGCCGTGCGTATCGTGCGCACTCTCGCTGATCTCGATCTCACCAGCATTGCCATTCACAGCCTTGATGACGCCGACAGCCTGCATTGCTCGGTGGCGCATGAAATCGTGGCGCTGCCGGGTCATGGCGCGCGTGCGTATCTCGATCAGACGGCGATTATCGCAGCGGCGATCACCAAGCGTTGTGATACTATCCATCCCGGCTACGGCTTCCTCGCCGAAAGTGCGATGTTCGCGGAAGCATGCCAAGACGCTGGCTTGATCTTCGTTGGTCCTTCGGTCGAGCAACTCCGTTTATTCGGCGACAAAATCGCCGCACGCCAGCTAGCAGCGAAATGCGGGGTATCGATTCTCGAGGGCTCGCCCGCGCTGGCCAACGCCGCGGATATCGCCGAATTTCAATCGAAACTAGGCGTCAATGTGCCCGTGGTACTCAAGGCGGCGGCTGGCGGTGGCGGTCGCGGCATGCAGGTGCTATGGCCCGACCAAGCGATCGCGAGCGCGTTTGCGGGTTGCGCCACAGAAGCCAAGGCCGCTTTCGGCGACGGTACGTTGTACGCCGAGCGATACATCCCATTGGCGCGTCATATCGAAGTCCAAATCCTCGGCGACGGTACCGGTGCGATCGTGCACTTGTGGGAACGCGATTGCAGCTTGCAACGCCGGCATCAGAAGCTCATTGAAATCGCGCCCGCGCCGGCGCTCGCGGCCACGCTCCGCGACCAACTTATCGCGGCTGCGACGCGCATGGCGCAATCCGTTCAATATCGCGGACTGGGGACCTTCGAATTCCTAGTTGACGTTGCTGCAAGCGCTTATTGGTTCATCGAAACGAACCCGCGATTGCAAGTAGAGCATACGGTCACCGAGGAAGTGTTGGGACTCGATCTGGTAGCCCTGCAATTTGAAATTGCGCGCGGCCGCACACTCGCGGATTTGAACCTAAACCAACCGCCCCCGGCGCCACGCATCAGCGCGATCCAACTCCGGATCAATGCGGAAACCTTCAGCGCCAACGGCAACACCTTGCCTTCCAGCGGCACCATCACTCGCTTCGCGCCAGCGCTCGGTCCTGGGGTCCGAGTCGATAGTGCGGCGTACATGGGATATTCGCTCAATTCGAGCTTTGATTCGTTATGCGCAAAATTAATCGTGCGCGGGAACGATCTCGAATTCGCCGCGCTCGCCAGGCGCGCTGAACGTGCGGCGGCCGAATTTCAAATTCACGGCGTCGCGACCAACCTTTCGCTATTGCGCGCGATTCTCGGTCACCCCGACGTGCTCGCGGAAAAATTGACGACGCGGTGGGTCGAGACCAACGCCGCCGCACTCAGCGCGGCCGCCACTGAACTAACTCAGCTTACAACGGTGACTCACGATGACTCGCCACCACCCCTCTCGCCAACCAGCGTCGCCCCGCCCGGTACTTTCGCGGTGGTTGCACCACTCCGCGGCAGTGTGATCGGTATCGAGGTTGTCATTGGCGCCACGGTTAAGCGTGGCGAAACCCTGGCCGTGCTCGAAGCCATGAAAATGCATCATCTGATCACCGCGCCGAATGCCGGTGTGGTTGAGGTGATCGTAGCCACGCCGGGCATGACGCTCGGCGAAGGTGAGGCTGTACTGTACCTGACCTTGGATCGCGAAGAGGCCGAAGTGAGTCTAAGCGAAGCCCTGATCGCGCTCGATGCGCCGCGCGCCGATCTCGACGAAGTCCGCGCCCGCCACGCGTTGACGCTTGATGCAAATCGCCCTGAGGCCGTCGCCAAACGCCGTAAGACCGGCAGCCGGACCGCGCGCGAAAATGTCGAAGCGGTGTGCGATCCCGAGAGCTTCACCGAGTATGGCGCGCTCATCATCGCCGCCCAGCGCCGCCGGCGGAGCATCGAAGATCTTCAACGCAATACACCCGCTGATGGTCTGGTGGGCGGCATTGGTACTGTCAACGCGGCGCATCTCGGCGCCGACGACACGCGCTGCATGGTGCTGGCCTATGATTACACGGTGCTGGCCGGTACGCAGGGCGTGAAGAATCACAAAAAGAAAGATCGCCTGTTTGAATTGGCCTTGGAGTGGAAGCTCCCGGTGGTGTTTTTTACCGAAGGCGGCGGCGGCCGGCCGGGTGATGTGGATGTGGATGACATCATTAGCGCGTGGCTTGATCTCCCGACGTTTACCACTTGGCCGCAACTCTCCGGCGTCGCGCCGCGCATTGCGATCAATTCCGGACGCTGCTTCGCCGGCAACGCAGTAATCTTCGGTTGCGCCGACATCACCATCGCCACGGCCAATTCGAATATTGGCCTGGCCGGACCCGCGATGATCGAAGGTGGTGGCCTCGGTCGCTTTACCCCCGAAGATATTGGACCGATAGACGTGCAAACCGCGAATGGCGTGGTCGATATCGCGGTCCGCGATGAACTCGAAGGCGCCGCGATCGCGCGCAAGATCCTCGGTTGTTTTCAGGGTCGTTGGCCCGCCTGGCAATGCGCGGATCAACGCCGACTCCGGCATGTAATTCCGGAGAATCGGCTACGGGTTTACGCGGTGCGCACCGTCATCGACACGCTTGCCGATACCGATTCGGTCATCGAATTCCGGCGCGCCTATGGCGTGGGATTGATTACCGCGTTGATTCGAATCGAAGGCGAGGCATTTGGCCTGATCGCCAATGATCCACGCCATCTAGGCGGCGCCATCGACGGCCCAGGCGCGGAAAAAGGTGCGCGGTTTCTCCAACTCTGTGATGCCTACGGCCTGCCGGTGGTGTCGTTGTGCGATACGCCAGGCTTCATGGTGGGTCCGGACAGCGAAAAAACCGCGGCGGTGCGGCGCGGCTCGCGGCTCATCGTCGCCGGCGCAAACCTCACGGTGCCGCTCTTTACGGTGGTCATGCGTAAAGGTTACGGCTTGGGTGCGCAGGCCATGGCGGGCGGCAGTTTCTTTCGGCCGTTATTCACCATTGCATGGCCCAGCGCAGAATTCGGACCGATGGGACTCGAAGGCGCGGTGCAGCTCGGTTTTCGCAAAGAGCTTGAAGCGGAACCCGATCCGGTCGCGCGCAAAGCACTCTACGAACGTCTCCTCGCTGGGATGTATACGCGCGGTAAGGCGGTGTCGGTGGCCTCGCAGCTTGAAGTGGATGCGGTGATCGATCCGGCGGAGACACGGCAATGGTTATTGCGCGGATTGCGCGCGAGTGGGCCGCGGAAACGTGGTGCACGCCGCGTGGTGGATGTGTGGTGAGGGCGAATTTCTATTTCGATTTAATGTCGACCAGATCACCGTTACGCAGCACAAAGCCATGCTTTTTTGCTGCGTCCACCGTCTCCTTGGGCCAGTGCACGCGACCGGGATCGGTGCCACCGACAATCGCCATCATCAGCCCCTCGCCTTTCCCGAGATAGCGAAAGCCGCGCGAGACGCCAATCGGCACGGACATCGTGTCATACGGCTCCAACACGACTTCGTGGCGCGCCCCATTCTTGTTTTGCCAATAGACGCCCCAATTTCCTTGCAAGGGCACGAACACTTCGTTCGTTTCATGAATATGCAGGGTCGCACCGCAGCCGTGCTTGGCGCGGACGTAGGCGACATTAAAATCTTTGTTGTCTTTGATCGGTGGCGCGAGCTCAGCGTCTTCAATCACCCCACGCCCGATCACGGTTAAGATTTCGCGCTCGCCGTTCGGTAATTTGGTGTCGATGAAGGCCTTGGCGGACGATCGCAATTTCTTGTAGCGTCCCACCCGCTCGCGTTCCATGAACTCGGGTGCAACATCAATACGCTTAACACTGCCGCGTGGCGAACGTTTCACCGTTGGGCGTTTCGCCTTGGAGACGTTCACGGACTTTTTTGCAATTGAGATCGAGACAGTTTTGGGGGTTGGCATCATGTTTCCTTCAGCGCTGATTAGACTGGCACTCGCGATATCCTACCGCGATGCAAGCGGGCCGCAAGGCCTGGAATTAAGCGCTCGTAACCATTGCGTCTGAGAGACGGTAGTTGGGTGCGTACGTAGCGTCATTGTGGAGCATGCGGCGCAGGGACGACCCGCATGCGGAACAGCGACGAGCCGGCCAGGGAGGGCCGGCGAGGAAGAGCGGAGTGCGTACCCAACTACCGGCTTGGCCACGGCCCTACTTACGAGCGCTCATTTAATTCTCGAACGCCGAACGTTAGACGCGGCTACGGCTGACGATTCACCGTCCAGTCGTAATCCATGAACCGTAAGCGATAGCCCGCCGGCACGGGAATGTCGCGATATCGATTGATGAATTCGACGAGACGCGACTGTTCTGCATCGCCGATAAAGTCTGCGGTATAAAACTTGAGCAATGATGACACCCAGAGCTCGCGCGTCGCGTCGGCAATCCGCAAATGATTCGCTTGGGTGAAGAATTCGAAGGTCAGGGCGTTCAGCGTCGTGTCGAGGGTTTCCGCTTGGAAAGGTGTTCGCGGCAGGCGCGGACAATCGCGCACCATGCAATTCAGCGCGAAGTGCACGCGAGGATCGCCGA